>JAURVW010001151.1 GCA_030655275.1 Solirubrobacteraceae bacterium | reverse complement strand
GCACGGCCTCCCGGGCGTCATCGACCACCGTCACGCCGAACTCGGTGAGCGGGTCGGCCTTGTCCCTCGTGCGGTTCCACGCGCGGACGCGCAGCCCGGCCTCGGCGGCGTTCTTCGCCATCCCGAAGCCCATGATGCCGCCGGCCCCCAGCACGGCGACGGTGATCTCCTCGGCCATCGCTACTCGGCGTCCTCGTCCGGATCGTCGCCCGGCGTCGACTTGAAGCCGTCGAGCTCGCCGTTGCCGTGGTCGTCGGTGTCGCTCTTCTCGGGCACCGGCGGATCCTGGCGGTCCTCGTCGATGTCGCCCTCTCCACCTGAACCTGGAACCTCGGTCGTACCCATGACGGTCTCCTCGTCGCGTTGGTCATCGCGCCCGGCCGAGCGCCGCCGCAGTATCGGACGAGGGTGCTTTCGCGTTCCGAAACGCCCCCGGCCGCGGGCGGACAGGCCGAATTGCCCGGACCGGCCGACCGCGCCTGCTCGCGCGGCCGGGCCCCTCCGGATCTACCGTCGAAGTCGACGGCGAAGCGCCGCGGCAGAGACATCGCGACCAGCCGGACCCAGCGAAGCGACGGAGACGACGAGCCCGTGACGAAGCAGCAGGACAACCCCAAGCTCCAAGTGCCCGAGGCGGCGCCGGACGTGGTCGACCGCGCGGCCTTCGATGCGGCGCTCGACGAGCAGGTCGAGCGCGAGAAGGAGGTGACGCGTCACAACGACCGCGCCTCCGCAGCCCGCCGTCGACTGCCCATGACGCCCGTCGAGGACTACGTCTTCACCGGGTCGGACGGGCCGGTCAGACTCACCGAGCTCTTCGGCGACCGCCACCAGCTCGTCGTGCAGAACTTCATGTTCGACCGCGACTGGGAGGACGGCTGCCCGAGCTGCTCCTGGTCGGTCGACAACCTCCCCGCGAACATGCAGCGCCTGGCCGACGAGGGCATCGCCTTCGCGATCATCTCCGAGGGCCGGATCGAGCAGCTCGAGGCCTGGAAGCAGAAGCGGGGCTGGGACCACCGCTGGGTCTCGTCGCTCGACACCACCTACCACGACGACTGGCAGTGGACGGTCACCGACGACGACGGCAACCGCCAGCAACACCCCGGCTACTCGTACTACCTCCTCCGCGACGGGGAGCCCTATCTCACGTACTCCACGCGCGCCCGCGGGACCGAGGCGATCCTGCCGACGGCCGCGATCATGGACCGCACCGCCTACGGCCGACAGCAGGACTGGGAGGACAGCCCGGACGGCTGGCCCCAGACGCCGACCTACGGATAGTCGCGGCGGCGGCGCTACGCCGTTTCGGCGCCCAGCGTCGGGCCGTGGACGAGGGAGAAGACCGCGCGACTGAGCTCCGTCGCGAGTGCGGGGAGGGCCGAGGGGCCCTCGCGCAGCATCGTCGTCGCGATCGGGATCTCGACGGCACCGACGGCCGCGAGTGCCCGGGTGCGGGTGATCGGCGCCGGCGGCGCGTACCGGTCGCTGACGACCTCGTGGAGCGCGAGGTACAGGTCGGCGATCCGCTCGACGGTCTCGGTGCGTCGGACGCTGGCCCGTGGCCCAGCCGTCCAGGCCTCGATGAGGAGCAAGTGCGGAAGCGAAGGATGCTCCGCCATGAGCTCCAGCAGGGCGACGAGCGAGTGCTGGATGCGCTCGTAAGGCGTTTCCTGCGCGGCGGCCGCGAGCGCAAGCGTACGCAGGACCAGCTGCTCAGCCTCCTCGTAGGCCGCCAGGAATGCATCTTCCTTGTCGGCGAAGTGCACGTAGAAGGTGCGCTTGGCCACCGTCGCGCGGCTGGTGATGTCGCCGATGCGCACGTTGGCGAAGCCCTGCTCGAGGCAGAGGTCCCCGATCGCGCCGATCAGCTTTCTTCGCTGCTGTGCGTGGACCGGCTCTGCGTCGGCGACGCGGGCGTCGTCCAGGGATCGGTCGCTCACGCACCCATCGTAGGTGGCTCCGGCCGGGGACGATCGGGGCGGAGTGCCCGACCGTCCCCGGCCTTCGGCCCTTGCGTGGCGTCAGCCGCCGAGGTTCGCGTCGATCGCCTTGCAGACGATCGGCTTGGCCGTCGCCGGATCGAGCGCGTTCGCGACGTTGCGCAGGGCGATCGAATCGAACCCGACCGCGACGTGGCCCGCCTTGTCGAGGGCGCACTGGTCCTGCAGCACGATCCACTGCGTGCCGGGGCCCTTCGGCTCCTGGGTCGCGTAGGGCGTGACGACCGTGTCGTACTTCGTCGAGATCACGGTCAGCTTCGTACCGGAGGTCGTGTCCGGCAGGGCGTTGAGGGCCTTCGCGAAGGGCGACGTGATGGCCTGGTCGCGCAGCCCGGGCGTCACCGCGCCGAGCGCGACGTAGATGCCATTCACGAGCCAGCCGGCGAACGGGCGCAGCTGCTCCCCGAACGTGGTGAGACCGTTCTGCGTGGTGCCGTGCATCGACGGCGCGAGCATCACGGCATTGGCCACCTTGCCACCGTTGCCGAGCGCGACGTTGTGGTACTTGATCACCATTCCGCCCTGGGAATGCCCGACGACATCGACCTTGTCGACGCCGGTGCGGTCGCGCACCCGGTCGACGAACGCGGCCATCGTCTCGGCGCTCTTGGCGACGGAGCCCAAGCCGCCGACGTACCCGCCGACGGACAGCGCGGTCATCCCGTAGTTGAACGCGAACACGCAGTAACCGTCGTTCTTGAGCAGCGGGGAGAGCGCGTTCCAGTTGAGGCCCATGTTCACGAAGGTCGCGTGGACGAGCACCACGGGACGCGGGTGGGCCGCAGTCGGTTTGCAGGACCAGTCGTTCGCCCCGGTGGGCGCCGTGTTCGGCCCGCGCAGGATCGCTTCCCCTGCCGACAGGACGTTGTATTTCACCGGCAGGGCAGCGGAGGCCGGCGCGGCCGTGGTGGCGAGACCGGCGGCCACGACGGCAGCGACGAGCGTGCCGCGCAGAGAGCGAGCAATCATGGATTTCCTTCGGAGCTGGCCACTCGGGAATGCGATGGGGCGCGGGAACCAGCTGGTTCCCGACCGTACTACGGCGGGGCTCCTGTGACAAGGGTCACTTGGTACGAGTGTGATCGCCGGGCGCGGTGCAAAGAGACCCAACGGGACTCCGACTCACTCGCCGCCAGCGAGCGAAGACCGCCTCGCTCCGTCCGAGACGGGGACGGCTCAGGGTGCGGCGAATCCGCGGACGGCCATGTCGTACATCTCGTCCTCGGCGGCTTCCGTGGAGGGTCGACTGATCAGCGCGACGGTGTGCCCCGAGACCTTGCGTTTCAGGCTCACGTGCCCGGGCACGAGCTCGCAGTCCCGAGGATTGCCGCAGAGGTAGCCTTCGCCGCCGGCCGGATCGGGGCGATCGCCGATCCCTCCGTACCCGACGCCGCCGGCCGTGAGTTCGACCTTGCCGCTCGGGGGCGTGCGCTGGCGTGCCATGACCGCCTGCTGTGAGTTCACGTCGCCCGTGCCGCTCACGACCACCACGACGATGCTCTCCTTGCCCTTCTCGTAGCGGACGGCCGCGGTGCGAGCGTCCTCGAAGGTGTCCTCGCGGCCGCCGGTGGCCTTCCAACCCCAGCGGGTCCAGTCGGGGAATCCGATGCCGTCGACCTTCACGCGAACGGCCCGCTCCGGGGCCGTCGACATCGGCTTGCTGGCCAGGAGCGCGACATCGGTCATGGTCGGCTCCGGCTCCTCGACCGCCGACTTCAGCCAGAGGGCACCGAGCAGGGCCAGGCCGACGAGGCAGATGACGACGATCGAACGGCCACGCACGAGCCGCAGCGTATTCGGGCGGCCTGCGCGACACCTGGCCCGATGGCCGCAGCGCAGAGGGTCCGCGAGGCGTCGCGGTTACGGCGCGGCGAACCCGCGAACGGCCATGTCCTGGATCTCGGTGGCGAGCTCGGCGCTCACCGGCCAGCCGATGAGCGCGACCGTGTGGCCGTCGACCTTGCGCTTCACGCTCACGTGCGCGGGCGAGAGCTCGCAGGCCTCCGCGTTGCCACAGAGGTAGTCGGGCGCCTCCGCGGGGCCGGCGATCTTGCCGTCGATGCGAAGCGAGGTGCCGCCGAGCTGCAGCTCGACCTTGCCGGACGACGGCGTGCGCTGCAGCGAGATCGTCGGCTGGAGGGAATCGACGTTGGCCGAGCCGCCGACGATCACGACGGCGATCCGCTCCTCGCCCTTCGCATAGAGGACGGCCTCGGTGCGTCGCTTCGGGAAGGTGTCGCTGCGTCCTCCGCTCGCGGTCCAGCCCC
>JAURVW010001147.1 GCA_030655275.1 Solirubrobacteraceae bacterium | reverse complement strand
CAGCGACGAGCGCAGCGCCGTCATCGCCTGGCCCATCGCGTTGCCAGGCATCGATCGGCATCGGGCCGGCGTGCGCCGGTTGCAGCAGCAACACGTCGTCCGAATCGATCATCGTCGCGTTGGCGGCCTCGCGATGGGCGTGCCACACCGGCCCGTCGTAAAACGCCACGAGCGCCGCTGCGCGGGCCGGCATGCTCGGGAAGGCGCGCAGCCAGACGAAATGGTCGGGCCGATCCAGGTCGCGGAACTGGCCGAGCACGGTCATGCCGCAGGCCTCCTGCGTCTCGATGAATTCGCGGTCGAAGAGGTCGATCAATTCGTCGCGTCGACCCGGCTGCAGCGTGTACTGGCGCAGTTCGACGACGGCTTGCGGAGTCTCGGGGAGCGGTGGCATCGAGGGTCCTTGGTTGAATCGAAGCCGCAATGTTGCGCGCCGATACCTGCCACCGCATGGCATGTATTTCTGCCAGACTGCCTTCCATGCACGCGAGCCGCCTGTTGTCGATCCTGATGCTGCTGCAGGCGCGCGGCCGGCTGAGTGCGCAGACGCTCGCACGCGAGCTCGAGGTCTCGGTGCGCACGATCCACCGCGACATCGATTCCCTCAGCGCTGCCGGCGTGCCGGTGTACGCCGACCGGGGGCGTACCGGCGGCTTCCAGCTGCAGGACGGCTGGCGCACCAAGCTGACCGGGCTCACCGCGCCCGAGTCGCGCGCGCTCTTTCTCTCCGGCCTCGCCGGACCGGCGGCGGAGTTGGGGCTCGGCGAAGCGGTCGCGTCGGCGCGCCTGAAGGTGCTCGCCACGCTGCCGCCCGAATGGCAGGCCGATGCGCAGCAGCTGAGCGCGCGCTTCCACCTCGACGCGGTCGACTGGTTCCGCAGCGCGGCGCGCACCGAGCACTTGGGCGCCGTCGCCGACGCGGTCTGGGCCCAGCATCGATTGCAGATCCGCTACGAGAGCTGGAACGGCGTGCGCGAGCGCGAGGTCGAGCCGCTCGGCCTGGTGCTGAAGGCGGGCATCTGGTACATGGCCGCGCGCACCGGCCGCGCGGCGGAGCCGCGCACGTACCGGGTCTCGAACATCCTCGCGCTGAAGGTCATGGCGGAGCGTTTCGAGGCGCCGCGCGGCTTCGACCTCGGCGCTTACTGGCAGGAATCGACACGTCGTTTCGAGA
>JAURVW010001146.1 GCA_030655275.1 Solirubrobacteraceae bacterium | reverse complement strand
CTCGACGACGTCTCCTTCTCGTTGCCCGCCGGGCGGGTCGTCGGCCTCCTCGGGCCCAACGGCGCAGGCAAGAGCACCACGATCCGCATCGCGATGGGCCTGTTGCGTCAGGACTCGGGCGAGGTCACCTGGGAGGGCAAGCCGACCGACTCGCTCGACCGGCGCGTGGTGGGCTACCTCCCGGAGCAGATCGGCGTCTACGAGCGGATGACCGCCGAACACCACATCGCCTTCTTCACCCAGCTCCACGGGCGGTCGGCCTCCGATGCGCTCGCGGCGGCCCGCCGTTGGTGCGACCGGCTCGAGCTCTCGCCGACCGCGACCGTCTCGAGCCTCTCGAAGGGCAACCAGCAGCGCGTGCAGTTGGCTTCGTCGCTCGCGCACGATCCAGAGCTCGTGGTGCTCGACGAGCCGTTCTCAGGGCTCGACCCGATCGGCCAGGCGCTCGTCGAGGACGTGATGACCGACGTCGCCGCCGGGGGCGCCACGCTCGTGCTCAGCTCCCACGACCTCGAGCGCGTGGAGCGGTTCTGCGACGACGTCGCCCTGATCTCCGGCGGCAGCCTCAAGTACGACGGTTCGGTGGAGGGCCTGCGGGCTCGCCATCCCGCGCTTCGTCGCCGCCGCATCGAGCTCGCCGAGCCGAGCCCGGCGCTCCGCGCGGCCGTGCCGGAGCTGGCTCCCGTCGATGGCGACGAGAAGGTGCTGGACGCGCCCGCCGACGCGATCGAGAGTGAGCCGCTGCTGCGCGCCGCGCTCGACGCCGGCGCGCGGGTGGTCGGGCTGGCGGTCGTCGAGCCGACCATGCGCGAGCTCTTCGTGCGCGAGGTGCAGGCATGAGGCCGTGCGACGTGCCAGAGGTGGCGAGATGAGTCGGACCGAGCCACGGAGCGTCGGCTGGGGCCGCGTGCGGCTGATCGCCTCGCGGGAGTTCCGCGAGCGGGTCGGCCAGAAGGCGTATCTGATCGCCCTCGTGGTGGGCGCGCTCGTCGCGGCCGCCGCGGTGATCGCGCCGAGCCTGCTCGGGGGCGACGACGACGGCGCCGTCGAACCGGAGCGCGTGGCGATCGTGGTGCAGGACACGCCCGCGTCGGCGCGGGCACGCCTGTTGAGCTTCGAGAGCGCGGCCGCCACGCTGCCCGGCGCCCCCGTGAAGTTCGTCGCCAAGCGCGACGAGGCGCAGGTGCGGGCGTCGGTCCGGGATGACGACGAGGAGGTCGGTGCCGTCGTGACGGGCACCACCGCCGAGCCCGAGGTGCAGGTCGTCACCCGCGAGGGCGGCAGCGAGCTCGCGGCCCGCGTGATCGAGATCGCGAACCGCGCGGCGCAGGAGGAGCGACTCACCGATGCAACCCGGGAGATCTCGAAGGATCAGTTCTTCGCGCCGGTGAAGACGCAGGAGGCGACCGTCGAGGGCAGTGGCCCGACGGTCAAGACGACCGCGGTCGTCTCGGTCCTCGGTCTGCTGCTCTACATCGCCGGGATCATGCTCACGACCTCGTACGCGACCGGCATCGTGTCCGACCGCACCAACCACGTGACCGAGCGGCTCCTCACCGCAGCGAAGCCCCGCGAGCACCTGGCGGGCAAGCTCCTCGGCATCGGTGCGTCCGGCCTCTTGCAGTTCGCGGCCTGGATCGCGGCGGCGCTCATCGCCGACGTGGCGGCCGGCAGCGGTACGGCGCTCGACGACGTCCCCGCGTCGCTGATGATCTTCTTCCCGGTCGCGCTCGTGCTCACGTACGTGCTCTACGCGGCAGCTGCGACGGTCCTCGTACTGCCGGTCCGCAAGGCCGAGGACGTGAGCGGCGCGATCGGCCCGGCCGTGATGCTCCAGGTGGTCGGGTTCATCGCGACGACGACCATCGTCGCCCCTGGCGCGACGATCTCGGGCACGATCCAGATCCTCTCGCTGATCCCGTTCTTCTCGCCGCTGCTGATGCTCGCGCGCCTCGCCGCCGGCGACGTGCCCGCCTGGGAACTCGCCGTCGGCGTCGCCGGTCCGATCGTCCTGGCGATCATCCTGCTGCGCCTCGCCGGGCCCGCCTACGCCCGGTACTCGATCGACGCGCCGGGCGGCAAGGGCCTCAAGGCCGCGCTCGGCGCGCTGCGGACCCGCTGAGGACGCGGCCCCGGCGAGCGGGCCTAGCTCGCGCGTCTCAGTGCATCCCTGACGGCGCGGTCCGTGCTGGCCAGTCGCAGCGGGGTGGGAGCGACCCGCGAGAAGCGCCACAGCCAGCGGGCCTGGGCCGTGGGGATCACCATGAAGCGTCCCTTCTCGACGCCCCTGCGGATGCCGGCGGCGGCGACCTCGGCGGTGATGGGCTTGCCGGAGAGCAGCTTCACCGCGCGCTGCACGGCGTCGCCGCTGGCGAGCTCCTCGTCGATGAGTGGTGTGGCGACCTCGCCCGGGCAGATCACCTGGACGCGGATGCCCTCGGGCGCGAGTTCCATGCGCAGCGACTCGGCCAGCCCGACGACGCCGAACTTCGACGACGAATAGGCCAGGTACCGGTAGCCCGCGATGAGGCCGCCGAGGGAGGCGACGAGCGCGAGATGGGCGCCGGCGCGCAGATGGGGCAGGGCGCCGTGGACCACGTTGAACGAGCCGACGAGGTTGATGTCGATGGTGCGCTGCACGTCGGCCGGGTCGACCTCGCGGGCGGGCGCGGTGGGGGCGAGGACGCCGGCGCAGTGGAGCACACGGTCGATCGGGCGGCCCTCCGCGACGAGCTCGATCGCCGCGGCGACCGCCTTGGCATCGCGCACATCGGCGCCGGCGATGCGCACGGTGCAGCGTCCGCTCAGCTCCGCGGCGGTGCGCTCGGGCGGATGGACGTCGAGCAGGAGGAGCGTCGTGGCGGTCGACGCGTACTCGTGCGCGAGGGCGTGGCCGATGCCGCTGGCCGCTCCGGTGATCAGGACGGTGGCCGGGGCGCTCATGGCCCCAACCTACGACCTGGATCGACCCGTGCCGGGACGGGTGGGGACCGAGTCGGCGCCGAGGGATGAGATGCCCCGCACACGAGCCGCTTCGGAGCCCTTGGCACGGGGCTCTGGGAGGCGCGGCTCCGATAGCGTGGCGCCCGTGGTTATCGCTGGGATCTACGGCACCGCCTTCGTCGTGGTGGCGAGTCTCCTGGCGCTCTGGTCGCTCTGGTGGATCATCAAGGCGGCGAAGTCGAATCCGTCCGAGCGCGAGGCCGAGGACGAGGCCCGGGCCCGCGTCGCACGTGGCGAGGGTTGGGGCGACGAAGGCGTCACGGCGCCAGCGCCCTTCTCGGACGCCGAGATCGCGATCCTGAGCGACGCG
>JAURVW010001145.1 GCA_030655275.1 Solirubrobacteraceae bacterium | reverse complement strand
CCTGGTCGCGATGCTGGAGCGCCGCCTCAACGCCGAGCGCGCCGAACGGCGCCGGCTGCAGAAGCAGCTCGCCGCAATCGACCAGCAGGCGATCAGCGCCAGCCCCGACGCGATGGTGCTGACGGAGCGGCTCGACCGCCTGATCGCGCAGCGCACCAAGGCGCTGAGCCTGGCGCGCGACGAGGCGGTCGCGGCGAGCCAGTCGAAGAGCAGCTTTCTCGCCAACATGAGCCACGAGATCCGCACGCCGCTCACCTCGATCATCGGCTTCGCCGAACTGCTGCAGGACGCGCGCGTGCCGGCGGCGGAGAAGGACGACGCCGCCCGCACCATCGTGCGCAACGGCCGCCACCTGCTCGAAGTCATCAACGACATCCTCGACATGTCGAAGATCGAATCGAACCAGCTCACGCTCGAGAAGATCGCGTTCGGGCTGCCGAAGCTCTTGAGCGACATCGCGGCGCTGGCGTCGAGCCGCGCGCAGGAGAAGTCGCTGCTGTTCACGATCGAGCACCACCTGCCGCTGCCGCCGGCGATTCGGACCGACCCGGTGCGGCTGAAGCAGGTGCTGCTCAACTTCTGCAGCAACGCGATCAAGTTCAGCGCGCAGGGCGAGGTGCGCCTCGATGTGCGCTTCGAATCGGTCGGCGAGCGCCTCGTGTTCGAGGTCACCGACACCGGCATCGGCATGAGCGAGCGCGAACTCGCGCGGCTCTTCAAACCCTTCGTCCAGGCCGATGTGTCGACCACCCGCAAGTTCGGCGGCACCGGCCTCGGCCTCTACATCTCGAAGCAGCTCGCCGACATGCTCGGCGGCGAGATCGCGGTGACGAGCCGGCCCGGGCAGGGCAGCTGCTTCAGCCTCAGCGTGCCGGTGGGCATGCCGCTGCACGCGCCCGAGATGCTGACGAGCGACCACGACTTCGACGACTTCCAGCGCCCGGCATTCCAGATCACCGCGGTCGAGATCCCGAACCTGAGCGGGCGCGTACTGGTCGCCGAGGACGGCGCCGACAACCAGCGCCTGCTCGGCAGCTACCTGCGGCGCGCCGGTGTCGAGTTCGACATCGTCGGCAACGGCCGCCTCGCGGTCGAGCACGCGCTGGCGCACGAATACGCGCTGGTGCTGATGGACATCCAGATGCCGGTGATGGACGGCATCGCGGCCACCGAGACGCTGCGCAACGC
>JAURVW010001143.1 GCA_030655275.1 Solirubrobacteraceae bacterium | reverse complement strand
CGGGCTGGGATGCGATCGAGGGCCTCGAGGCCGGTGGCTCCGCCGAGTGGTCGGTCGATGTCGATCTCGGCGACGTCGACGCGAACAGCTGCACGGCGGCGGTCACGCGCGGCCGTCTCTGACGCTCGGCCCGCATCCGCGGACCACGGCCGACCGCTACAGTGCCGCCGTCACCCCGGGGAGCAGCTTCGACAGGATGCCGCGGAGTTGCATCCGCTCCTCCTCGCTGAGCGGGTCGAGCACGAGCTCCCTGATCTGCGCGACGTGCACCGGTGCGGCAGATCGCAGCAGCTCACGGCCGCCTGGGGTGAGCGTCGCCGAGAGCGTGCGCTTGTCGCTGCTGCACGACGTGCGCGCCACCCAGCCGCGTTCCTCGAGCGAGTCCAGCGCATGGCTCAGGCGCGACCGGCTCAACCCGGCGATGCGGGCGAGCTCGGTCATCGACACCGTGCCCCCGCTGTCACCGTCGACGGTGCCCGCCAGCGTCACGAGGATCGCGTAGTGGGCGTGGTTCAGGCCGGTCTCCTTCTTGAGCGCGCGATCGAGCACCTGGGGCAGCAGCTGCACGAAGCGGATCGTCGGCAGCCACGTCTCCATCTCGGAGTCGTCGAGCCGTCGGTCGCTCATCACGCGGCGGACAGGTCGAGGGTGTGGGAGGTGTGATCGCGCTTCGCGCGCAGGTACCGCGAGTTGGCGTCCGACAGGTGCACGCCCGTGGGGACGCGGTCGGTGACGCGGATGCCGAGGGCCTCGAGCTGCAGCGCCTTGTCGGGGTTGTTGCTGAGCAGGCGGATGCCGTCGACCCCGAGGGCGCGCAGCATCTGCGCTGCGACGGTGTAATCGCGCTCGTCCTCGCCGTGGCCGAGCGCGACGTTCGCCTCATAGGTGTCGAGTCCGGCGTCCTGCAGCGCGTAGGCATCGAGCTTCGCGTACAGGCCGATGCCGCGACCCTCCTGACGCAGGTAGAGCAGGAAGCCGCCCTCGTCGGAGATGCGCTCGACAGCCTCGCGCAGCTGCGGACCGCAGTCGCAGCGCTCCGAGCCGAAGACGTCGCCGGTCAGGCACTCGC
>JAURVW010001140.1 GCA_030655275.1 Solirubrobacteraceae bacterium | reverse complement strand
CTCGACGAGGCGCGCCGCCATCGCCTGCTCTCGGCCGAACTGATCGCGACCCAGGTCTCGCACGCGCTGCGCAACCGCAGCGACGACGATCTGCGCGCGCTGCTCGCGGCCTCCGTCAAGCGCGACGCGCAACTGCGCTCGGCCGCGGTCGTCGCCGGCAGCGAGACGCGCGCCGTCGCCGGCGATCACGCGCACCGCTGGAAGCTCGCCGCGGGCGAGCCCTCGACGGTCGACAACGTGCGCGCGCCGCTGCTCGCCGACGGCCGCCGCTGGGGCGAACTGCAGCTCGCGTTCGCACCGGCCGCGCCGCATTCGGTCTGGCAGTGGCTGCGCGAACCCATCGTGCTCGGCGGCGCGTTGATGGCCGGGCTCGGCTTCGTCGCGTTCCAGCTTTATTTGCGCCGCGCGATGCGCTACCTCGACCCGAGCGCGGCCGTGCCCGAACGAGTGCGCACCGCCTTCGACACCCTCACCGAAGCCGTGCTGGTGCTCGACACCGCCGGCCGCATCATGCTGGCGAACAAGGCCTTCCTCGGCCTCGGCCCGGACAGTGCGGCCTCGCCGACCGGCGCGAGCGTGACCGAGCTCGAGTGGCTGACGAGCTCGCTGCCGGCCGAGTTCGGCCAACCGTGGCGGCGCGTGCTCGAGACCAACCAGCCGATCCTCGGCATCGAGATGCGCCTCGGCGCCGGCACCGACAAGGTCCGCGAGGTGGTGATGAACTGCACCCCGATCAACGACGGTTTCCGGCGCGCGCGCGGCGCGCTCGTCACCTTCTCCGACGTGACCGAACTGCACGAACGCACCGAAGGTTTGCGCGTCGCGCTCGCCGAACTGCACGCCTCGCGCGAGGAGATCCGGCTGAAGAACCAGGAGCTGACGCTGCTCGCGACGCGCGACGCGCTGACCGGCTGCCTGAACCGCCGCGCCTTCCTCGCCGAGAGCGAGCGCAGCATCGCGACGGCCGCCTCGGCCAAGCTGCCGCTCTGCGCGATCATGTGCGACGTCGACCACTTCAAGTCGATCAACGACCGCTTCGGCCACGGCGGCGGCGACGAGGTGCTGAAGGCGGTCGCGAAGGCATTGGGGCGCGGCCTGCGGACCGGCGACCTGCTCGGCCGCTACGGCGGCGAGGAGTTCTGCATCGTGCTGCCGGATGCGACGCTCGACCAGGCGCTCGTGATCGCCGAGCGGCTGCGCGCCGAGGTCGAGGCCAACGCCGGCAGCGCGGTGCGGCATCTGGCCGACGTGAAGGTCACGATGAGCTTC
>JAURVW010001139.1 GCA_030655275.1 Solirubrobacteraceae bacterium | reverse complement strand
CCGCACGATCATGCAGGACGCCGGTTCCGCCCTCATGGGCATCGGTCAGTCCGGCGGCGAGAACCGTGCCGCCGATGCAGCCAACGCGGCGATTTCCTCGCCGCTGCTCGAGGAATCGATCGACGGCGCCACGGGCATCCTCCTGAACATCACCGCGGGCAACGAGCTCGGGCTGTTCGAGGTCAACGAGGCCGCCGAGATCGTGCACAGCGCCGCCGATCCGAACGCGACCATCATCTTCGGCGCCGTGATCGACGACTCCCTCGGCGACGAGGTCCGCGTGACCGTCATCGCCACGGGCTTCGAGCACGACATCCGTCGCCGCCAGGCCCAGGGCCGCGGTGGCTCACTCGCCGGCCCCGCCGGTGGCCGTGAGCGCCCGGCGATCTCCGGCCGCGAGCGCGAGCCTTCACGCCGTCCCGCTCGCGACTCCGGCGGCTACGGCCGTGGGGGCAGCGATGCAGGGCTCCGCGAGCCGCGCGACCGTCGCCCGACGATCGACTCGTCGACCCGCTCGTCGCTCGAGATCTCCGACGACGACATCGACATCCCGCCCTTCCTGAAGTAAGGCAGAGCGCCCCTCCGAACGGAGGGGCGCCAGCGTCCTGGGCAGCGCCTCCGTGCGGCGGCTCGGGCAGCCGGGGCGCGGGGGCGGGCACTGGTAGCCTGCTGCCTTCGATGACCGCCGTTCTCCGCCGAACTCCGCTGCATGCCCGCCACGCCGAACTCGGGGCCAAGCTGGTCCCGTTCGCCGGCTGGGACATGCCCGTGCAGTACGAGGGCGTGCGCGCCGAGCACGACGCGGTCCGCACCGCCTCCGGCGTGTTCGACGTGTCCCACATGGGGCAGATCGTCACGAAGGGCCCCGGAGCGCTTGCCGCGCTCCAGCACCTCACCACGAACGACGTCTCCAAGATCGCGATCGGTGGCGCGCAGTACGGGATGATCCTGCGCCCGGACGGCGGGATCTTCGACGACATCTACACGTACCGTCTGGCCGAGGACGAGTACCTCACGATCACGAACGCCGCCAACCACGGCACCGACTTCACGTGGTTCGGGCATCACGCCCAGGCGGGCGCCGGCGACCTCGAGGTGGAGCTCGTCGACGCCGCCGACGAGTACGCCCTCCTCGCCGTCCAGGGCCCGACCGCCCGCAGCATCGTCGAGTCGATCTCCGACGGAGCGCTGCCTGCCCGCTTCCGCGTCGGCCGCGTGCCGGTCGCCGGCAAGGACGTCCTCGTCTGCGGCACGGGCTACACCGGCGAGCCCGGCGTCGAACTACTCATCGACGCCGCCGACGCGGTCGTCGTGTTCGACGCCCTCCTCGAGGCGGGCGTCGCGCCGATCGGTCTCGCCGCCCGCGACACGCTGCGTCTGGAGGCCTGTTACCACCTCTACGGCAACGACATGGACGCCGGCCGCAACCCGATCGAGGCCGGCCTCGGCTGGGCCGTGAAGGAGGCCACGGGCCACATCGGCCACGAGGCCGTCGCGCAGGCCCGCGCCGAGAGCACCGCCGAGGTCCTCGTCCCGTTCTCGCTCACCGAAGGCGGCATCCCGCGCGGTGGCAACGAGATCGTCGGCGGCGGCGTCGTCACGAGCGGCACCATGTCGCCGACGCTCGGCCGGGGCGTCGGCCTCGCCTACCTTCCCCGCGAGCGCTCCACCGTGGGCACCGCCTTCACCGTCGACGTCCGCGGCAAGCACCGCGCCGCGGTCGTCGAACCACGTCCGCTCTACCAGTCCAAGGAACTCTGATGGCCGACGCCTCCTACCCCGACGAGCTGCTCTACCACGCCGACCACGACTGGGCCCGCATCGATGGCGACGTCGCCACGTTCGGGATCACCTGGTTCGCCCAGGACGCCCTCGGTGAGGTCGTCTTCTTCGACCCGCCGGCGGTCGGCTCGACGGTCACGAAGGACGAGTCGTACGCGGAGGTCGAGTCCGTCAAGGCCGTCTCCGACGTGATCGCACCGCTCTCGGGCGAGATCATCGAGGTCAACGCCGAACTCGGCGACGCTCCCGAGGGGATCAACGACGATCCCTACGAGGCCGGCTGGATGGTCAAGGTCAAGCTCAGCGACCCGTCGCAGATCGAGCAGCTGCTCGACCAGTCGGCGTACGTCGCATCGCTCACCTGATCCGTACTACCCCCTGACACCACGCTCGCCGGACCCGGCCCCGGCGAGCCGTCTCCCTTCCCACCGGCCGGGCTCCGTAATCAACGGACCGAAGGACGCCCGCTCCGAATGAGTCGCTACACCGCCGTCACCGACACCGACCGCGCCGCGATGCTGGACGCCATCGGCGTCGGCTCGCTCGAAGAGATCTTCGAGGCGCAGATCCCGGCCGGCGTCCGCCTGCAGGGTGGTCTCGACCTCCCGGACGGACTGCCCGAACAGGACGTCTACGCCCATCTCCTGGAGCTCTCGAAGAAGAACACGTCCGCCGAGGACGAGATCACCTTCCTCGGGGCCGGCATGTACGACCACTACATCCCGGCGGCGATCGACATGCTGCTCGGCCGGTCGGAGTTCCTCACCCCGTACACGCCGTACCAGCCGGAGGTGTCGCAGGGCGGTCTCCAGGTGATGTTCGAGTACCAGACGGCCATCTGCGAGCTCACGGGCCTCGACGTCTCCAACGCCTCTGTCTACGAGGGCCCGAGCGCCGTCGCCGCGGCCGGTTACCTCGCCAAGCTCGCCTCGCCGAAGCGCCCGCGCTACCTCGTCTCCGGTGCGCTGCACCCCGACTCCCGCCAGACGCTCGAGACCCTCTCGGTCGGCTACGGCACCGAGGTCGTCGAGATCCCGCTGAAGGACGGCGTCACCGACGTCGACGCCCTGCGCGAACTCCTCGCCGACGGCGGCGACCAGGTGAGCGCCGTGATCTTCCAGCAGCCGAACTTCCTGGGCGCCATCGAGGACGTGCAGGCCATCTCGGACCTCGCCCACGAGCAGGGCGCGCTCTCGATCTGTCAGGCCGACCCGATCGCGCTCGGCGTGCTCGAGGCACCGGGCAACCAAGGGGTCGACGTGTGCGTCGGCGAGGGCCAGGCCCTCGGCAACCGCCTCGACTTCGGCGGCCCGTCGTTCGGCTTCTTCGCCGCGACGAACGCCCACATCCGCCGTATGCCCGGCCGCATCGCCGGTGAGACCACCGACGCCGACGGCCGCCGAGGATTCGTCCTCACGCTCCAGACGCGCGAGCAGCACATCCGCCGTGAGAAGGCGACCTCGAACATCTGCACCTCGCAGGCGCTCAACGCCCTCGCCGGCGTGGTCTACCTCAGCTGGCTCGGCCGCGACGGGCTCGTCGAGCTCGGCGAGCTGCTGATCCAGCGCACGCACTACGCCCGCGAGACGCTCACCGCGATCGAGGGCGTCACCGCGCTGCACGGACAGCCGGTGGTGCGCGAGTTCGCGATCTCCCTGCCCGACGGCGTCGACGTGGGGGAGGTCATCGCGCTCGCGCAGGATCGCGGCGTGAACCCAGGATTCGACCTCGGCCGTGTGCGCGACGATTGGAAGGGTGGCCTGCTGGTCGCCCTCACCGAGCAGCGCAGCCGGTCCGACATCGACCGTCTCGCCGAGGTGCTGGACGAGTCGATCCGTGCGTACCAGGGCGGGGAGCGCAGTCCGCTCGGCCGGTCGGGCTCGACCCAGGAGGTGGCGGCATGAGTGCAGTCGATCAGACCGTGGTGGCCTACGAGCGTCCGCCGGCCGATGCGTCGTCCGCGACGCCGATGCAGCGCGAGCGCGCCGTCACGATCTTCGAGAAGGGCCAGGAGGGCCGCCGCGCCTTCGAGGCCCCGGCGCTCGACGTGCCCGAGGTCGAGGGCCTGATCCCGGCCTCGGCCCGTCGCGCCGAGCCGGCCCGGCTCCCGAACGTGAGCGAGCCCGAGCTCGTCCGCCACTACGTGCGCCTCTCGCGCCGCAACTTCGACCTGGACTCGGGCTTCTACCCGCTCGGCTCCTGCACGATGAAGCACAACCCGCGTCTGCACGAGCGTGTCACGGCGCTCTCGGGCCACGCGCGGCTGCATCCCCTCCAGGATCCGAAGCGGGCCCAGGGTGCACTCGAGCTGATGTACAACCTCGAGCGCTCGCTCGGTGAGGTCGCCGGCCTGCCGCACGTGTGCCTGCAGCCCTCGGCCGGTTCGCACGGCGAGCTCGCCGGCCTGCTGGTCACGCGTGCCTACCACGAGGCCCGCGGCGACCACCGCACGAAGGTGCTCGCCCCGGACACCGCCCACGGCACGAACCCGGCGACGGTCACGATCGCCGGCTACGAGGTCGTGCCGGTCAAGACGAGCCCGGACGGCGGCGTCGACGTGGAGGATCTCCGCGCAAAGGCCGACAGCCAGGTCGCCTGCCTGATGCTCACGAACCCGAACACGCTCGGCGTGTTCGATCCGAACATCGAGGAGATCGCCAAGATCGTCCACGGCGTGGAGGCGACCCTCTACAACGACGGCGCGAACCTCAACGCCGTGATGGGCATCTCGCGCCCGGGCGACATGGGCTTCGACATCGTCCACTACAACCTCCACAAGTCGTTCACGCAGCCCCACGGCGGCGGCGGCCCGGGCTCCGGTCCGATCGCCGTGAGCGACCGCATCGCCCCGTACCTGCCGGTGCCGGTGATCCAGAAGCTCGCCGACGGCACGTTCGACCTCACGAGCACGCCGACGGACGGCCCGGGGTCCAAGACGATCGGCAAGCTGCGCGGGTTCCAGGGCAACTACGGCTGCTTCGTGCGCTCCTACGCCTACATCTGTTCGCTCGGCGGACCCGGTCTGCAGGATGCGTCGGAGACGGCCGTCCTCAACGCGAACTACCTGCTGGCCCGCCTGCAGGAGCTCGTCGGCGACCGGCTTCCGCTCGCGTTCGGCGAGCGGTGCATGCACGAGTTCGTCCTCTCGGGCACCGTGATGAAGCGCGAGGTCGGCATCCGCATCCTCGACCTCGCCAAGCGGCTCCTCGACCACGGCTTCCATCCGCCGACGGTCTACTTCCCGCTGCTCGTCGACGAGGCCCTGCTGATCGAGCCGACGGAGACGGAGACGAAGGAGACGCTCGACGCGTTCGCCGAAGCCGTCGCCGACATCATCCGAGAGGCCGAAGAGGATCCGTCGATCGCCCAGAGCGCGCCCTACACCACCCCGGTGCGGCGCCTCGACGAGGCGACGGCCGCCAAGCGGCCGGTCCTCCGCCAGCCGCTCTAGGGCCAAGCCGGCGGGGCGACCCGCCGGCGACGACCATCCGGCACCGCGACGGCATCCTGACGCCGTCGCGGCTCGTCCATCCGTTTGCAAGGATTCGTGTCGGCGCGTCCGGACAATCGCGTTCACATCAGGCCATCGGTCCAGTGGTCCGACCTGCAAACTGGTGCGACGCCGTGTTTGTTGAGCAAACGGACACGACGTCTCCAATCGGCTCCCCGGCTTGCGGAACAGGCGTTTTGCAAGGTTCCGGTCCTACCAGCAGAACTTCGCGTCCGATCGGCTAAAGGGCGCTAGGTTCCTGCCGAAGAGCAAGGGTGGGACTGGTGCAATCAGCCGCGGTCCCTCGTCCAGATCGTTTCGGGGGGAACACGTTGAGAGAGGGCTTGCAGCGCGTGGTGATGCCGACCGGGCATGCCTCACCGGCCGCCGACCAGGGTCGATTCCTGGTGGGCTTCGAGGTCGATGCGCATGGCCGCGTCTCTCGCTGGACGCTCGGTGCCGCGCAGGTGCTCGGGCTCAGCGCTGGCCAGGCCATCGGTCGGAACCCACCCGTCCCGCCGCCGTGGCGGGGTATCACCTCGTGGAGCGACCTCTCGGCATCGACCGAGCCGCTGCTCGACGAGGCCGTCGTCTGGCTTGCCGCCGACGGCTCCCAGCACGAGATGGCGGTCTCCTCGTCGCCCTCGATCGCCGCCGACGGCACCGTCCTGGGCGTCTCCATCTCCGCCCGCGACATCTCGGCCCGCAACCAGGTCCACGAGCAACTGGCCGTCTACGCGCGCGACGTCCGCGAGACGTACGGCCGTGAGCTGCACCGACTCGCGGAACTCGAGGAGAGCTACCACGCCACCGTCGAGGCCCTCGCCGTGGCCGTCGAGTCCAAGGACGACACCACCGGCAACCACATCCGCCGCGTCTGTCGGCTCGGCATGCACCTCGCCAAGGCCCACCTCGGGTGCAACGACGACCCGCAGCTCGCCTACGGCTTCCTCCTGCACGACGTCGGCAAGATCGCGATCCCGGACGCCGTGCTCAACAAGCCCGGCAAGCTCGACCCGACCGAATGGGCGCTCATCCAGAGCCATCCGCGGGAGGGATCTCGCATCCTCGAGCAGGTCCCGTTCCTCGACCGCGCCCTCGACATCGTCCTGCACCACCACGAACGGTGGGACGGCGGCGGATATCCGAGTGGCCAGCGCGGGGAGGAGATCCCCGTCTGGGCGCGTCTGTTCTCGATCGTCGATAGCGTCGACGCCATGACGAGCGACCGCCCGTACCGCGCGGGCCTTCCGCTCGAAGCCGCGATCGCCGAGATCCAGGACAAGTCGGGCTCGCAGTTCGACCCCGCCTGCGTCGCGACGTTCACCGCCCTTCCGCGGTATGAAATCCAGGCGATGTTGGAGCCGCACGATGTCCTCTGAGAAGCGCACGATCCTGATCGCCGACGACGAGGACGCCCTGCGGGCGCTCGTCCGGGTGACCCTCGACACCGGCCGATTCGAGATCCTCGAGGCGGCCAACGGCGTGGAGGCCCTCGCGCTCGCCCGTGAGCACAAGCCGGACCTCGTCTTCCTCGACTGGGCGATGCCCGGGCTGTCCGGCCTCGAGGTGTGCAAGCGGCTGCGGGCCGACGACCTCACCCGCGACCTCATGATCGTGATGCTCACCGCGCGCGCCCAGGAGTTCGACCGGGCGGCGGCCCTCGACGTGGGCGTCGACGCCTACATCACGAAGCCGTTCTCCCCGCTGCGCCTGCTCGACGCCGTGCGCGACAAGCTCGGCGCGGCCTCTCTCGTCTCTTGACCGGAACGATCTCCACGGACGAAGTCCGTGCGCTCTCCGAAGCCTCCGACCTCGACCTGAGCATGTACCGGCCGGCCCACGTGGAGGCCCGCGTGACGAGGACGATGGCCAGCGTCGACGCCGGCGACATCGCGACGCTCGAGTCGCTCGTCGGCTCCGACGACGCCGTGCGGGCCGAGTTCCGGCGTTCCGTCGCGATCTCCGTGACCGGCTTCTTCCGCGACCCGGAGCAGTTCGCGCTGCTCGAGCCGTTCCTCGCCGCGCTGCACGACCTCGAACGTCCGCGCATCTGGTCCGCCGGCTGCTCGACCGGCCGCGAGCTGTGGACGATGGCCGTGCTCATGGACCGGCTCGGTCTCGCGGGCCGCTCGCAGTTCCTCGGCAGCGACATCCTCACCGAGAACATCGTCGAGGCCCGTCGCGGACTCACGGATGCCGAACTCGACGGCCACGCGCTCCCACAGGACGCCCGCCTGCAGTTCGAGGTGCGCGACATCGTCCGCGAGGGACCACCCGGCCACCGCTGGGATGTGGTGGTCTGTCGCAACATGGCCATCTACCTGGAACCGACCGCACGCCAGGGGCTGCACGAGATGCTGGCGGGCTGCCTGAACCCGGGAGGGCTCCTGCTGCTCGGGCGTAGCGAACGCCTGTCCTCTCCCCGAGCGCTCGGCATGACGCTGCTCGGTCCCCACCTCTATCGCAAGGCCCTCGCATGAGAGCTCGTCTGACCGCCCGGATCGCGGCGGCCGTCGCCGTCGTCGGGTTCGTCTTTCTCGCGTCGGTCGTCGTCCTGGCGATCTCGATCATCGATCTTCGCGACTCTGCGGACGAGGCCAACCAGACCGAGCGCACCTTGGGGGCGGCGCAGGAGGTCGGAGCGCTCGTGATCGACGTCGAGACCGGTGTCCGCGGCTACGCACTCACCGAGCAGCAGACGTTCCTGCAGCCGCTCGATGCGGCGGCGAAGGCCTTGCCGGCGGCGACGAAGGAGCTGCTGGATCGTCCGACGGCGTCGCGCAACCAGCAGGTGCTCGCACGCGCCATCGCCGACGCCGCGACGTCCTATGTCGACGACTACGCCCGTCCGTTGATCACCACGATCAGCGACGACCCGGGCCGGGGTCGCGACCGGATCGTGACCGGGGCCGGCAAGCGCCGGGTGGATGCGCTGCGCGCCGACATCGAGACGCTCTCCAGTGCCGTGCAACAGGTGGCCGACGATCGGATGCAGGCCGCCGAGTCGCATGCGGAGCGCGCGCTCTGGATCGCGCTCGTGGCGGGTGTGCTCTCCGCGGCACTGTTCGTAGCCCTGATCCTCTATCTCGCGAGGTCGGTCGCGGAACCGATCCGCCGGGTCTCGCGCGCGGCGGAGAAGCTCGGCGCCGGCGACCTCGGCGTGCGCGTGAACGAACGTCGCAGCGACGAGATCGGTCAGCTCGGCGATGCGTTCAACGCCATGGGCGACGCGCTCCTGACCTCGTCCACCGAGCTCGAGAGCCAGCATGCCGAGCTCGAGACGCAGAACGGCGAGCTCGAGCGGCAGGCCGTGGAGCTCGAGAGCCAGGCGGTCGAGCTCGAGGCGCAGGCCGCCGAACTCGAGGCCGGCCAGCACGAGCTCGGCCAGGCCAACGAGTCGTTGCTCGCCCAGACCGAGACGCTCGAGCGGGCATCCGCCGAGCTGCACGAGGCCAGCAAGCGGGTCGAGACGTTCGCGCACGTCGCGGAGAGCCTCGGCCGCCACAGTGCGCTGCAGGACCGCGCCGACACCCTGCTCGCGGCCGTCGGCGACCTGTCCGAGTCGCCCGTCGGGACGCTGTTCAGCATCGTCGACCACGCCAGCGACGAAAAGCGGGCCGTGAGCGTTCGAGGCGTCTCCACTGAAGATCTCAGCCCGGTCCTGATGGCCGGTGACGGCCTCGCCGGCCGTGCGATCGGCGAGCGGCGCACGGTCATCGCCCGCCACGGCGAGGGCGACCTGAAGCTCCGCAGCCTCGGCAGCGAGGTCAGTCTGCGCCACGAGCTCCACACGCCGCTCGTGCACGCCGACGAGATCGTCGGGGTCCTGAGCCTCGGTCGCACCGACGACCGCCCCTACGCCGAGGACGAGATCGCCGCGATCGAGCACCTCGTGGAGCAGGGCGCCGTCGCGATCGTCAACTCGGTCGAGTCCCAGCGCAGCCAGTGGCTCGCGGACCTCAACCGGGCCGTCCTGGATTCCACCGGCGACGGGATCTACATGATGGGCCTGGACGGGCAGAGGATCGTCTCCAACCCGGAGATGGAGCGGTTCATCCGCGAGGTGCTCTGCGAGGGCTACGAGGTCAAGGGACTCGACGCCGGCGAACTCCAGCCGATCATCGAGCAGCGCATGGCCGACCCCGACGCCTATCGCGAACGGATCGCGGCCATCCTCGCCGACCCCGTCTACGAGGGCGTCGAGGAGTTCCAGTTCAGCGACACGGGCCGATGGGTGCGCCGGTACACGGCCCCGGTCCGCACGCGCGCGGGGGAGCAGATCGGCAGGATCTTCGTCTACAGCGAGACCACCGAGACGCACGAGGCGCAGCGGGTCAAGGACGAGCTCATGGCGACGGTGTCGCACGAGCTTCGCACGCCGCTCTCCGCGATCCTCGGCTTCACCGAGCTGCTGATGGCCCGCGACTACCCGGCCGAGGAGCGGAAGGAGTACCTCGCGACGGTGCACCAGCAGGCGTCGCGGCTGTCCGACCTGATCAGCGACTTCCTCGATCTCCAGCGTCTCGAGCACAGCGATGAGGGCGTCAACCTGCGCCCGATCGATCTGCGCGAGATCCTCGCCTCACAGGTGAAGCTCTTCTCCGCGCAGAGCAACCGTCACGCGCTCCAGCTCAAGGCCGCGCAGCAGGCCGACCTCGCGATCGAGGGCGACGCCGACCGGCTGCGCCGCGCCCTCGCGAACCTGATCTCCAACGCGATCAAGTACTCACCGGACGGCGGCGAGGTGACCGTCGACGCGACGCGTGTCGACGACAACGTCACGATCTCCGTCACCGATCGCGGTCTCGGCATCCCGTCGGAGGCCCAGGAGCGGATCTTCGACCGCTTCTTCCGGGTCGACAACTCGGCGACGAGCCGGATCGGCGGCACCGGTCTCGGGCTGTCGCTCGTGCGGGAGATCGTCCGGGCCCACCACGGCGAGGTCGGGTTCGACAGCGTCGAGGGCCAGGGGTCGCGGTTCTGGATGAAGGTGCCGGTCGCCGCCTCGACCGACCGCCCGTGATCAGTCGCTGACCTCGACGCCCTTCCAGAAGGCGTAGTAGCCCTCGATGTTCTTCGCCTCGTCCTTGGCCTGCGGGTAGTACCAGGCGCCGTCGGCGGCCTGCTCGCCGCCGACCACGACCGACTTGTAGGACGCGGTGCCCTTCCACGGGCAGACGGTGTGCGTGTCGGAGCCCTGCAGGAGGGCTTCGTTCACGCTGCTCGGCGGAAAGTAGTGGTTGCCCTCGACGACGATGGTCTCGTCGGATTCGGCGATGGTCTCGCCGTTGAAGGTGGCGCGCGGCATGGGATCTCCTGCGGGGTTCGGGGACGGCTCGGTGCGTTCCGTCGTCTCCGCTCAGGCTAGGGGGGTCGTGATGAGGCAACCGAAAGCCGCAGCACGCAGGAAAACGGGTCTCCGGGGCCGACCGCGACGCCGCCCGCCTGCCTATCCTCCGTCGGTGCGCATCTTCAGCGGGATCCAGCCGACGGGCAAGAAGCACCTCGGCAACTACATCGGTGCGATCCGTCAGTACGTCGACGGGCAGGAGCGGGCTGCCGCCAGCGGCGACGAGTCGCTCTTCTGCGTCGTCGACCTCCATGCGGTCACGGTCGCGTACGACCCGGCCGAGCTGCGCGAGCGCCTCTACGACACGACTGCGGTCCTGCTCGCCGCCGGTCTCGATCCGTCGAAGTGCGTGCTGTTCCGTCAAAGCGACGTGCCCGCCCACACCGAGCTCTCGTGGTTGCTCTCGTCGGTCGTCCCGAACGGCCGCCTCTCGCGCATGCACCAGTTCCGCGACAAGTCCGGGGCGCAGCGCGAGCTCGTCTCCTCCGGTCTGCTGTTCTACCCGGTGCTGATGGCGGCCGACGTGCTCGCCTACCGCGCCGACGAGGTGCCGGTCGGGGAGGACCAGCGCGAGCACCTGGAGCTCATGCGCGACGCGGCCCGCGACATCAACCGGCGGTTCGCACCCGAGCTGGGCCCCGGCGAGGGTGGCAAACCCGGGCTGCTCATGGTGCCCGAGCAGCGCACGCCCGAGGTCGGCGCCCGCGTGATGGATCTCCAGGATCCGACCCGCAAGATGTCGACGACCGGCGGCTCCGTCGAGGGCACGGTCTACGTGCTCGACGAGGGCAAGGCGCTCGAGAAGAAGTTCAAGCGGGCCGTGACCGACTCCGAGACCGAGATCCGGTACGACCGGGCCGAGAAGCCGGGTGTCTCCAACCTGCTCGAGATCCTCGCGGCCTCCAAGCGGATCTCGATCGACGAGGCCGTCGCCTCCATGGCCGACGCCCGTGGCTACGGCGACCTCAAGATGGCCGCACTCACCGCCGTCGACGAGGAGCTCGCGCCGCTGCGCGAGCGCTACGCCGAGCTGCGCCCCGACGTGGCTGCGCTCGAAGCCGCCCTGGCGCAGGGTGCCGCCCGCGCGACGGAACTGGCGGCCGGGACACTGGCCGACGTGCGCGAGGCGATGGGCGTCGGCGTGCCGCGCGCCTTCTCCGGCGCTCGCCCGGGGGCCTGACCCACCGCCGCATGGCCTTCCTCGCCGACATCGAGCTCGATCTCGAGAGCTACTCGGGTCCGTTCGACCTGCTGCTCTCGCTCATCCTCCGGGATGAGGTCGACCTGCTCGAGATCCAGCTCGCCGAGGTGATCGTCACCTACCTCGACGTGCTGCAGTCGCGCGGCGAGCTCGACCTGGATGCGGCCACCGAGTTCCTCGTGCTCATCGCCGCGCTGCTCGAACTCAAGTCGCGACTCATGCTGCCGCCCGTGCCCGGCGAGGAGGACGACGGTGAGATGGCGCCCGAGGAGGCGGCCGAGGAGCTCGTCCGCCGCATGCTCGAGGCCCGCCGTTACCGGTCGGCCGCCGAGCACCTGCGTGAACTGCTCGCTGGCGAGTGGGGCATCCGGTTCCGCCGGGCCGCACTGCCGCGGCACCTGCGCGACGTGCAGACGGGCGAGTTGCCCGCCGGCGTCTACCGCCCAGCACGCCTCGGTCGCGCGATCGGTGAGCTGCTGCGCATGCCGAAGGTGATCGACCTCGGACACGTCGGTGTGGCCCGGGTCACCGTCGAGCAGCGCCTCGGCCACCTGCGCGGTCTGCTGCGGCGCGCGAGCCGCATGAGTTTCGACGAGGCCGTCGAGGGCGCGGACCGCGTCACGGTGGCCGTGACGCTGTGGGCGCTGCTCGAGCTCCACAAGCGCGGCGAGGCCACCTGGCACCAGGACGAACCGCTCGGTCCGATCACGATCGAGTCGATCTCGGGGATGGCGGCATGAACGACGAGCCGATGGACGAGTCGATGACGGACGAGCCGATGGCCGACGACGCGACGACCCGCGAACCGCCGACCGACGAGCCGGCGACCGGGGGAACACGCGACCCGCTCGATCCACTCGCGTCGCTCGAGGCATCGATGACATCGCGCGGGATCACGGCGCGGCGCACGACCCATGCCGAGGAGGCCGGGATCGCCGAGGCCGACGGCGTCGCCGACGGTGAGCCCGAGGTCGAGCGCGCGCCAGGCTGGGAGTCCGACTCCGACTGGGAACGCGACCTGCGCCGTGAGCAGGAGGTCGCGGCCCGCGCGGCCGAGGCCGAAGCGGCAGCCGCAGAGGGCACCGAGGGGCACGACACGCGCACGCTGGCGCGGGTGATCGAGGGCTTGCTGTTCCTGAGTCCCGATCCGGTGCCGACCGAGCGGCTGGCCGAGGCGACGGGCGCGACCGCCGACGCGGTCGCCGATGCGGTCGCCGAGCTCGACCGCCAGTACGCGCCGGGTGAGCGCGGCCTCATCATGAAGCGCGTCGGAGGTGGCATCACCTTCGGGACCGATCCGATCTGCGAACCGGCGGCGCGGGCGCTGCTGAGCACCCAGCGGATCCCGCCATTGTCGGCGGCGCAGGCCGAGACGCTCGCGATCGTCGCCTACCTGCAGCCCGTCGCGCGGCCTGAGATCTCCCGGATCCGCGGGGTCGCGGCCGATTCGGCCACGGCGACGCTCCTCGAGCGCGGCCTGATCGAGGAGGCCGGGCGCTCCGAATTCGGCGCGGTGCTCTACCGCACCACGGCCCTGTTCCTGCGGCTCTTCGGCATCGAATCCCTCGGGGCCCTGCCGGACGTCTCCACGTGGGACCCGGCACCGGAGGAGGAGGACGAGCTGCGCGATCGCCTGCTGCGGGCCGGCGGTGCCCGCACCGGCGGACCAGGTGGCGGCCCGGCCGTCGAACTGCCCCAGCCGCGGGAGCTCGGCGACGACCCGGGCCACGTCGAGCTCCCGGGGGATCAGTTCCTGGCCGGCGGCGCGGCGTCTGCCGGGGTCGAGCGTTCCACCGCATTCGATGTCGACGGCTCTGCCGACGGCGTCGACCACTCCGCTGACGCCGAGGGCTAGCCGCGCGTCCGCACGCGCCGTCGCGCTGCTGGCGCGGTGGCTGCGCGAGGAGTAGCTTCGCGCCCATGCGCCCCCGCGTTCCCCCGCGCAACCCGGCCCGTCGACGCCGCCTGCTGCCGTCGCCTGCCCTGATCGTCGCGTTCGTCGCGCTGCTCGGCGGGGTGGTCGGCCCTGCGTGGGCCGCCGGTCTGCTCACCGGCGACGACATCAAGAACGGGACGATCACCGGCAAGGACGTCAAGGACGGGTCGATCGGCCCGTCGGACATCTCACGCACGGGTCGCGCCGCCCTCGCAGGGGCGACGGGCGCGGCCGGGTCGGTGGGGCCGGCC
>JAURVW010000247.1 GCA_030655275.1 Solirubrobacteraceae bacterium | reverse complement strand
GGCGACGAGCCCGGCGAGGCTTGCGTCGGAGAACCCGTACGCCTCGCCGTAGCCGTGCTCGAGATGGATGCGCTCACGCAGCGAGGCGTCGATCCTCCCGAAGTGGGCGGGATGGATCGCCAGGCGACGCTCGTCCCGTTTGCGTGACGAGGCGATGACGCCCAGACTGAGTTGCTTCACCGCACGAGTCTACGGGTGGCCCTGCGGCGCCCCTCGCTGCGGTCAGCGCAGGATGCGGAGCGGGCCCTGCTGCACGGGCGCGGCCGGCCCGGGAGCGAGCTCGAACGCGGCCACGTCGCCCACGGGGAGCGGCCGGGCGTAGTGGTAGCCCTGGCCGAGTTCGCAGCGGATGTCGACGAGCGCGCGCACCTGTGCGGGCTCCTCGATGCCCTCCGCGACCACCGCGAGGCCGAGCGAGGAGGCCATGTTCACGATCGCGTCGACGAGTGCCCCGCCCGGACCTTCCTCGGTCACGCGGTCGATGAAGGACTTGTCGATCTTGAGCACGTCGATCGAGAAGCGGTGCAGGTAGGACAGGGACGAGTAGCCGGTGCCGAAGTCGTCGATCGCGAGGCGCACGCCGAGCGCCCGGAGCTCGTCGATACGGCGCACGCTGCCCTCCGTGTCCTGGATGAGCGAGGACTCGGTCATCTCGAGGAGCAGGTGCCTGGGCGAGAGGCCGGAGTCGGAGAGCGCCGAGCGCACCTGGTCGCTGAAGTCGTCGCGCTGGAGCTGGTGACCGGCGACGTTGACCGACACGTACCGCGGGGCGTCCCAGCCGGGAAGCCACGCCGCGAGCTGCCGGCAGGCCTCGCGCAGCACCCAGGTGCCGAGTTCCACGATCAGGCCGGTCTGCTCGGCGATCGGCACGAAGTCGCCGGGTGAGATGAAGCCGCGCGTCGGATGGACCCAGCGCACGAGCGCCTCGTAGCCGAGGATCGTGCGGCCGGCGATGTCGACGATCGGCTGGTAGACCAGCGTGAACTCCTCGCGCTCGAGCGCCCGCACCATCTCCGACTTGAGCTCGAGCCGCTTCGTGACGGCGTCGTGCATGTGCGACTCGAAGAGCTCGATGCGTCCGCCCTCCTCGCGCTTGGCCTCGTACATCGCGAGTTCGGCGTTGCGGAAGAGCTGGTTGGAGCGGTCGATGGTCGAGCCGGGGCCGGAGCCGTCGGTGATCGCGACGCCGATCGAAGCGCGGATCCCGTGCTGGCCACCTTCGAGCGACACGGGCGAGGACTGGATCGCCTCGAGCATCCGCTCGGCCGTGCGCATGGCGTCGCCGTCGCCCTCGGCGTCCTCGATGAGGAGGGCGAAGGCGTCGCCGCCCACGCGCGCGAGCGTGTCCTGGGAGCGGACGCAGTCCGAGAGCCGGCGGGCGATCTCGCGGAGGAGGTCGTCACCGCGGCCGTGCCCGAGGGAGTCGTTGACGGCCTTGAAGTCGTCGACGTCGAGCAGGACCATCGCCTGCAGCGAGGAGCCCTCGACGCTGCGGGTGAGGGCCTGGCGCAGGCGGTCGGTGAGCAGCGGCCGGTTCGCGAGACCAGTGAGCGGGTCGTGGAAGGCCTGATGCTCGAGCTCGGCCTCGAGCTGCTTGCGGTCGGACACGTCGCGCACGGTCACGACGAATCCGCCCAGGAGCGGGTCGTCGGTCTGGTTCACGACGCGCGCCTCGGCGTCGAGCCAGCTTCCGTCGGCGCGGAGGATCTGGAAGGTGAGCGTCTCGGAGGCACCGAGCGCGCCCTCGAGGTCGGAGAGGAGGCGGCGGATGTGGTCGGCGTGGCCGGGGCGCAGCAGCTCCGCGAGCTCGGTGCCCAGGAGCGTGCCCTCGGGGTAGCCGAGCACGCGCTCGACCGATTCGGCGTGGCCGGCGATGGTCGTGTTCGCGTCGATCACCGTGAGGATGTCGGCGGAGCCCTCGACGAGTGCGGCGAGACGCTGTTCCCCCTCGCGGGCGGCGCGGTTGCGTTCGCGGGCGAGCGAGGCGGCGCGGCTCACGCCGCCGTACTTGAGCAGCAGCGCGGTGAGCACGATGAGCGACGCGAGCAGCACCACGACGGTGCCGATCCGCCCGAGCAGGGCGCTGCGGTCGGCGCGGTCGCGGTGATGCACCGAGAGCGAGTCGAGTCGGCCGGCGAGCCGGTCGTGGGCGGGGACCACCTCGCGCATCCCGGCCACGGACGCGGCCTTCGGCTGGTCGCCCTGCACGAGGTCGACCTGGCCGCGCACGGCGTCCAGGTAGCGGAACATCAGCCGGTCGACGGCGTCCTGCTCGCGCGGGTTGATCGACGGACCGAGATCGGCGATGCGCCGCATGAGGGCGACGCGTTCGACCTGCAGGTCGTGCCACACGCCGAGCGACACGTCGGTGCCCGCCGAGAGGGTGCGGGCCGCTTCGCCGTCGACCCGTTCGGCCTGCGCGAGCGCGGCGGTGAGCTGGTCTGCCGTGGCCTCCTGACGGTCGGTGCTGGCGTGGACCTGCGTGAGGGCGACGGAGACGGAGACGACGGTGAAGCCGGCGGCGGCGAGCAGGGCCGCGCCCCGCCAGACCGTCGAGCCGCTGCGGGCCAGGAGGCGCAGGCGCAGGACCATGGCGACCGAGATCACGGCCAGGGGCACGAGCACCACGCCGAGGTCGAGGTCGCGGCCGGAGATGAAGGCGGCGGCGATCACGGTGACCGGGAGCGCGACGGCGGCGACGAGGATCCAGAGGCGCGACCGCAGCGGGACGCCGAACCGGGCGGTGCCCGGGTCCAACACCTGGGCCGCGGACGGATGCAGGGCGGCCAGGCCCCAGCACGTGTAGCTCACGAGCCAGCCGAGATCGACCGGATGCGGCATGGAGTAGGTGCCGGCCAGGAGCAGGACGTTGTAGGCGAAGTCGGAGCCGACGGTGGCGACGAGGCCGAGCGCGAGCAGGGTCGTCGCCGTGTTCCGGGTGCCGGAGCCGAGGAAGAACCGCACGCCGACGGCGAGCAGGAGCAGGTCCATCACCGGATACGCGGCCGAGACGCCGAGGCCGAAGGTGCTGAGGCTGGTGTCGTCGAGGGCCGGTTCCAACCAGAAGACGTAGAGCGGGACGGCGGCAGCGGCGGCGACGACGATGCCGTCGAGGGCCGAGACGAAGTCGCGGGTGGGCCCGCGGAGCCGCGCCGCCCACACCACGCCGGCGGCGACGACGGGAAAGCCCGCGAGGTAGAGGGCATCGGAGACCGAGGGGAACGGCTCGGTGCCGTCGACCACGTTGGCGGTGATGATCGCGATCGTCACGTCGCCCAGCACCCAGAGCAGGTTGCCGAGCGCGAACAGGATCCAGGCACCGCGGCCGCGTGTGACGCGCCCTGAGGCCACCAACCAGCCGATCGCGGCGACGCAGGCCAGGCCGAAGGCGTCGTAGGCGACGTCGGCCAGCCACGCCGGCATGAACAGATACGCGATGAGGGCAACGGCGCAGAGCGCGCCGAACGCCCGTGCGGGAAGCAGGGCCATCACTCCGGGATATCGGCAGCTACGACTGGAACCACCAGCCGAAAATCCGAAGTACTTCACACCTGTGTCCGTTTACGACGGAACGAGGGCACGCAGGCGCGGGAAACGAGGCGATTTCGGGCGAACCGCGATGACTCGCGTGTGACGAGGATCTCGGTGCGCCCGGCGCCGCGAGGGTGCCTCGGAACCGGTGTCGCGCTACCGCTCGGCGGCCGGGCAGGCGAGCTGGAAGTCGCACCAGCCGCAGGCCTTCGCCGACGGCGTCGGAGCGAACTGCTCGGCCTCGATGCCGGCGCCGACCTGCTCGACGGTGTCGGTCACCCAGGCGGCGTCGACCCCGCTGGGGAGCTGCACCTTGTGGTCGTCGAGTACGTAGTAGTAGGAGCGCAGGGTCGGCTCGAGCTTCCACGCATCGCGGGCGGCGAGGTCGTAGAGGGCGAGCTGCACGTCGCGCTGGAGGTCGGCGGCGTCGCGCGGCGGGCC
>JAURVW010001117.1 GCA_030655275.1 Solirubrobacteraceae bacterium | reverse complement strand
CTCGACGCCAGGTTCTGGCCGGCGCCCGAGGCCTTCTCGAGCACGCGCATCTGCAGCGGCGCCACGGTCGCGAACGAGGCGACGCCGAGCACCGCGAAGAAGACGATCGCCGGCACGGCCGACCCGATGGCGAACTGCATCGTGGCCAGCACCAGAGCGAGCACGCTCAACGTCCAGAGCACGGCGCGCATCACGCCGCGGTCGGCCAGCCGGCCACCCAGCAAGTTGCCGATGGCCATGCCGCCACCGAAGAGCAGCAGCACGGCCGACACCGCGCCGTCGGAGAGGCCGGTCAGGCGATTGAGCAGGGGTTGCACATAGGTGAACACGGCGAACACGCCGGCGTAGCCGACCACCGTCATCGCCAGGCCGAGCAGCACCTGCGGCCGGCCCAGCACGGCGAGTTCGTCGCGCAGTGGCGGCAGGACGCCATCGCGCCGGCTGCGGGGCACGAAGGCCGCGAGCACCGCGAAAGCCAGCACGCCGATCGCCGCGACGGCCCAGAACGGCGCGCGCCAGCCGTGGTGCAGACCGAGCCACGCGCCGGCCGGCACACCGAGGATGGTGGCGGCGGTGAGGCCGGTGAACATGATGGCGATGGCCGAGGCGCGGCGCTCCGGCGCGACCAGGCCGGTCGCCACCACGGCGCCGACGCCGAAGAAGGTGCCGTGCGCGAGCGCCGTGACGACGCGCGCCGCCATCAGCCAGCCGTAGCTCGGCGCCAGCGCACAGGCGAGGTTGCCGAGCGTGAAGATCGCCATCAGCGCGAGCAGCACCGTCTTGCGCGGCAGCCGGCGGGAGGCGAGGGTCAGCACCGGCGCGCCGATGGCGACGCCGACGGCATAGCCGGAGATCAGCAGCCCGGCGGCGGCGATGGACACATGAAGGTCGTCCGCGACCTGCTGGAGCAGGCCCATGAGGACGAATTCGGTGGTGCCGATGCCGAAGGCACCGACGGTGAGGGCGAGAAGAGCGATGGGCATGATGGGTCGAATGTGCCGGCGCTCCTGTGCTGTGACTAGAATGCCTTCCAGATCGACAGCTGTGAATTGAAATCACATATGCCCCGCATCGACGTGAACCGTTCCGGCGAGATGGA
>JAURVW010001116.1 GCA_030655275.1 Solirubrobacteraceae bacterium | reverse complement strand
AGCCGGGCCGGCGCAGCTCCGGCCATCCGTGGCCCGAAACGCGGCGCGGCCGCTAGCTCGACGGAAACTGCACGCGCTCGTCGAAGCGGGGGAGGCCGTCGTCGGGGATCGGCTCCCACGGCGCGGCGTAGGCGACGAACTGACGGGCGCCGGGCCGGATGCCGGGGTCGCCGTCGACGGAGCCCAGGCGCACGAAGACGATCTCGGGGTCGTCGGCGTTCACGGCGAAGAGCGCCGATCCGCACGTGCCGCAGAACTGCTTCGCGTTGCTCTGCGGTGTCGGCTGCCAGGAGCGGAGGTGCTCGTCGCCGGCGGTCACCGTGATCGACCCGTACGCCGCCATCGCCGAGGCCTGCACCGCCGTCCCCGTGCGCCGCTGGCAGATGGTGCAGTGGCAGTAGGCAGCTGCGATCAGCGGCTCGCTCACCTCGTATCGCACGGCGCCGCAGCCGCAGCCGCCGGTGAGCGCCGGAGTGGTGGGGGCGGAGTCGTCGGCCATGCCCTCGACCGTAGCGCCGAGGCCGCCCAGCGATCGGTCGTCGGCTACAGGTCGACGCAGAAGACGGCGCGGTCCTCGTCGACGGGGTTGGGCTCGTGCCGCACGAGGATCCGCTCGTCCTCGGTGCGGCCGACGGTCTCACCGTCGCCGACCGTCTTGCCGCTCGCCGAGCAGTACGCCAGGAGGTCGTAGAAGTATTCGATCGCGTCGCTGCCGTCCTCGATGCCCGCGGTGAGAAGCAGGTCGGGCTGGCCGAACTGGTGCATGCCGAAGCTCAGGAACGAGTGGCGCGGAGGCTCCTGGTCCAGGACCGCATGGCTGACGCCGATCCAGAGCATGGTGGGATCGTCGACCTGGCGGACGACCTCGACGTACCAATCGGCCGGATGGGTCGCGCCCGCCGCACCCACGTAGACCGCGATCGCGCCGGTCGCCAGCGCGGCGGCCGCCGTGACCCGCGCCTGCGCGCGAAGGCCCTCGACGATCGTGAGCTCCTCGATCGGGTTCCACGGCAGGACGAGATGGGCGCCGTGGGGTGGCAGGGTCGGCTCCTGGCCGACGAATGCGAGCGACCGCGCGGTGTTGCGCTCGGCCTCGCCGTCCGGCACCGGGCTGTCGACGAGCATCGCGTGCAACACGCCGTCCTCGCCCGTGAGGCTCACGGTGCCGCCGTCGATGCCGAGCACGTCGTCGGCCGTCGCGACGATCGGCGGGCGGTCCGGGAAGAGCGCCTCATAGGCGGCGGCGATCGCGTCGGGATCGGGCCGGATCGCCTCGGGCAGCAGCAGGAACGCGACGTACATGCCCCATGTCCTACCGGACCGCCCGCGCTGGCGCGCCGACGATGTTCGACGACGATCGAACCTGAACGCGCCCGGATCGGCGTTCGTGTGAGCAGGTCACCGAACGGAATGGGCATTCCACGCTTATCTGTCCTCCATGCCTTCTTCCATCAACGACGCCGTCGCGCAGGCTCCCGGGGCCGCGCCGGCCGCCGATGCGGGCGCTTCCGCGTCGCCCACTCCTGCCACCAAGCTCAAGCAGCCGCCGGCGGTGTGGGCGGTCCTCGCCGCCTCCGTCGTCGCCTTCATGGGTATCGGCCTCGTCGACCCGATCCTGCCCGTCATCGGGCAGGGCCTCAACGCGAGCCATGCCCAGATCGAGCTGCTCTTCACGAGCTACTTCCTGATCATCGGCGTGTCGAACCTGCTCACGGGCTGGGTGTCGTCGCGCATCGGCGCGAAGTCGACGCTGCTCGTCGGCCTGGCGCTCGTGGTCGTGTTCAGCGCGCTCGCGGGGCAGGCGAACTCGGTCGGTGAGGTCGTCGCCTACCGCGCGGGCTGGGGCCTGGGCATCGCGCTCTTCATCTCGACCTCGATGGCCGTGATCATGAGCCACGCCGCGGGTGGCCCGCAGCGGGCGGTCACGCTGTTCGAGTCGGCGCTCGGCATCGGCATCGCGAGCGGTCCGCTGCTCGGCTCGCTGCTGGGCAACGAGAGCTGGCGTGCGCCGTTCTTCGGTGTCGCCGTGCTGATGGCGATCGCCTTCGCGGTCGTCGCGACCTCCGTGCCGCGCACGCCGAAGCCGACGGTCGCCGAGCGCACCCGTCTCTCGGAGCCGCTCCGCGCGCTCTCCCACAAGGGCCTCGCGCTCGGTTCCGTCGTCGCGCTCCTGTGGAACTTCGGCTTCTTCACGATGCTCGCCTACACGCCGCTGCTGATCGGCCTCGGGGTCTACGAGCTCGGCGCGATCTTCTTCGCGTGGGGCGTGCTCGTCGCCATCGCCGCCGTCTACCTGGCGCCGTGGCTGCTGGCCCGCTACAACCCGACGACGCTCCTCGCGGTCGTCCTCGTGATCATCGTCGGCCTCCTCTTGATCATCGGCGCCGCGCACGACACGACGGCCATCATCGTCCCGACGATCATCGTCTCCGGACTGCCGCTCGGCGTCGGCAACTCGCTCCTGTCGAACCTGCTGTTCGGGGTGTCGCACACCGACCCGGCCGATGCGGCCGCCGCGACGAACTTCATCCGCTTCACGGGTGGCGCGATCGCGCCGTTCCTGGCAGGCGTGCTCTCCGAGAACGTGTCGGCAGCCGCACCGCTCTTCGTGGCCGCGGCTGTGGTTGCCGTCGGCTTCGTGGTGCTGGTCGCCGGTCGACGGCTGCTGGTCGCGGCCGAGGCACCCGGGTCGGTCTCGTCGAAGTTGACCGAGGGCGACCAGGGCAAAGCCGAGCGGGAGCTCGCTGCGGCCTAGCGTCCCGACGGAGCCGCTGGCTGCGGCGCAGGTGTGAGAGACACGCGGCTGGGGGGCCGCGCGCCACGCCTGCGTCGTGGCCGCTGGCTCGTCCTGGTGGTTCCGAGGGGCGTCGCCGGTGAGGACGCGCCCTGGCTATCTATGGCGTCGTGACCCGGACGACGTAGCTATGCCGCCGTAACTCACGCGCGACGCCGGGCTCACGCCCTATCATCGGCAAAATGCCGACGGCAGCCGATATCGCAGACGCAGGACTCAGGCATCTGCAGGATGGGGAGGCGCTGGAAGCGGTCGCTCGCACTCAGAATGCTGATCAGCTATACGGAATTAGCGCCGAATGCTCGATTAAAGCTGTGCTTGGTGGCGGCGGTATCGCCTTCGTTCCAAATTGGGGAATAATCAGGCCGCTTAGGTTGCACACCAACGAACTCTGGCCGGTCGCGGCGGCTCTCGTGACCGGATTGACTAGCGCCCGTTATGCCCGACCGATGTTGTCGGGTTCGGAACCTTTTGCGGACTGGAGTGTGGATGACCGTTACGAGAGGTCATCCAGCGTTGACCAAGCGACCCTGGACAACCACCGTCGTGCCGCTAGAGCCATGCTGGAGCAGACGCATCTAGCTCGATTGGATGGGGTTCTATGACGGTTCGTTTCAATGACGTACTCCCGCTTGCGGCCGAGGCGGCAGCCAG
>JAURVW010001111.1 GCA_030655275.1 Solirubrobacteraceae bacterium | reverse complement strand
CTCGACGCCGCGCTCGACAAGCTCGACCACGTCGTCTCGCGGATCGGCTCCGGCCGCCTCACGATCGCCCCGTCCTGCTCCCTGCTGCACGTGCCGTACTCCACCGCGGTCGAAACGAAGCTCGACGACGAACTGCGCTCGTGGTTGGCGTTCGGCGACGAGAAGCTCGCCGAGCTGAAACTCCTCGGCCGGGCGATCGACGCCTCCCCCACCGAGCGCGATGCACTCCTGCAGGCGCCGCGCGCCCGTGTCGCTTCGCGCCGGGCCTCCGCCCGCACGAACGATCCGTCCGTGCGCCAGCGCGTCGCCGTCCTGACCGAGGGCGACTACGACCGCGACACGCCCCTGCATGACCGCCTCCGCCTCCAGGGCGAGCGACTGCAGCTGCCGGTGCTGCCGACCACCACGATCGGTTCGTTCCCGCAGACGCTCGAGATCCGCAAGGCCCGCCGCGACCACCGCGCCGGCAGGCTCTCCGACGCCGACTACGAGACCTTCCTGACGGGGCAGATCGAAGCGGTCGTGCGCGAGCAGGAGACGCTGGGGCTCGACGTGCTCGTCCACGGCGAGCCCGAGCGCAACGACATGGTCGAGTACTTCGGCGAGCAGCTGAGCGGGTTCGCCTTCTCCGAGCTCGGCTGGGTGCAGTCCTACGGCAGCCGGTGCGTGAAGCCGCCGATCCTGTTCGGTGACGTGTCGCGCCCCGAGCCGATGACCGTGCGCTGGTTCGAGTATTCGCAGTCGCTCACGGAGAAGCCGATGAAGTCGATGCTCACCGGCCCCGTGACGATCCTGCAGTGGTCGTTCGTGCGCGACGACCAGCCTCGCCGCGAGACCTGCACGCAGATCGCGCTGGCGATCCAGGACGAGGTCGTCGACCTCGAACGGGCCGGCTCGGCCGTCATCCAGGTCGACGAGGCGGCGCTCCGCGAGGGCCTGCCGCTGCGCCGCGAGGACCAGGACGAGTACGTCCGCTGGGCCATCGACTGCTTCCGGCTGACCGCTGCACCGGCGCGGGCCGACACCCAGGTGCACACGCACATGTGTTACTCCGAGTTCTCCGAGATGATCGACCACATCGCGCGCCTCGACGCCGACGTGATCTCGATCGAGGCGTCGCGATCCGACATGGAACTCCTCGACGTGTTCGCCGGCTACGACTACCCGGGGCAGATCGGGCCGGGCGTCTACGACATCCATTCGCCGCGAGTGCCCACCGTCGAGGAGATGGAGGCGCTGCTCGAGCTCGCCGAGTCGCGGCTGGACCGCGACCAGCTCTGGTCGAACCCGGACTGCGGCCTGAAGAC
>JAURVW010000245.1 GCA_030655275.1 Solirubrobacteraceae bacterium | reverse complement strand
ATACTTATGAGTATGAGTATATATATTTTTCCTCATCTTTACCTGCTCTCTGCCTCCACTCTTGTCCGTGCTTCATCAACACGTGTGCTGTCTCTCTCCATAACCAGTTCGTGCAGGCACAGCAGCCGCTTTAGTATGACCTCATATGTGTCTGTTTTTGAACCCAGCGAATCAAGCCTGTTATTAAGGCTCTCAGAGATGCGTACCGTCTTAGTGGTTTTATTAGTCCCGTGAAAACCCACGTCTTTAGACGTGGGATGACTCTCAAAACCCGAATTGTAATCCTTTTCCATATTTTGTTAACTCCACATTTTTAATATTTGTGTTAATAATCGCTCCAAAAGAATCAACTAATCGTATCCAGCTACCATAGTTAAAGACGCCCTTAACCATATAAAGTATTGAATTGAATTGTACCAAATCCCTCGGTTGAAAGTTGTACCGTTTTCTTCTTATTGATGGTTTGAAGCCAATTCTGTTCGTCTGCAACGCCCTGTTGTTGCGTCTGGTTTGTATGCCTATATATGGTCTTGCTCGTATCTGGTCAGTTCCTCCTGCTATTATAAACGCATCAGTGCCATGAGATTTCTCAATACCAAGTGCGAGTCTGTTGCTTTTTGTGATATATCCATACGTGTGAGTTACGATGTTTCCAGCTTCTCTCAATATGTTAACCAGCTTCCACCTTACGATTGACATGAAGGTTTCGGGTTTGAAGCCCACAGGCAGCTTAATATCCAGTTTCAATTTACCTTTCGAGACCTTTTTATGACAAGTCTGGCATAACGTTAAAAGATTCTCTGGGGAATTTCCGCCGATTTGTCTTGAAATAATATGATGGGTTTCAAGTATCGGGTCTTTTGATCTTCCGTGACATGCCTGACAGGTATGGTTATCCCTGTGCAAAACGTATTCTCTCACGTTCCAGCTATCTTTCTGGACACCGTTCTGGTACTCTGTTCCTGATATGTCTGGATTCTTGATTTTCTGAATATCAAACGCAGCTACTTCAATATCAATACGGGATATTGGTAAGAATTCCTTAACTTTGTTGATTAATTTGAGATGGCTGTCGAGCTTGTGCTGGATTGACGGGGCAAGCCATCCTTCTGGCTTCTTCCTGTTATCGAATCGTGCCTGTCTGTACCACGTGTTCTGGTTACGTCTCGCTCTCCGATACTGTCTTCGTTCACTGTTGAGCTTGACCAGATCGGTTCTTAACTGTACTTCTGCTGAATACAATTCTTTCGTTTCAGTTAGTGCTGAGATGCCAATATGTTCGTACCCTGAGTCAATACCCAGAGTGATGTCCTGATTGGTTTCTCCAGTCGCAGAGGTTAACTGAATCGTAAATGGTGTTCTTCGTACTACTTTTGCTTTTCCTCCTTTTAACAATAGGCGTGCCTTCCTTGGTGTTGTAGGCATGAGAGGATACCCTCTCATGTTCAAAACATAGACAGATACTCGCAAGTTCTGTCTCTCCTTTCGGAGTTGGTTCACATCGGAGAGGTTAATACCAGTTTTTAAACTTGCCACACTGAGAGTATCCTCTCTGTTTAATGACAAATCACAGTTGCACCGAACTTGTGAAGCATTCGGTGGTGTGTATGTATTTCTTGGTTTTAACGTCTGCATAGTTGTTTTGTATGCCTCCTAATCAATCAGTTTCCCATATCCCTCACGGAACATGCCCACACCTTTTAGGTGTGGGTGATTGACCTGCTTTCGCCATGCTCTCGTGCTCCTA
>JAURVW010000244.1 GCA_030655275.1 Solirubrobacteraceae bacterium | reverse complement strand
AGAGCTGCAGGAGCGTGGCCGTGCCCGTGAGCTCGGCGCGCGAACCCGGGCGGATGCTGTCGCGAGCGGCCGCGATCACCGTGATGCCCTCCTGCTCGCCCGGGCGCGTGGCGTACACCTGCGTCGACTCGCCGACGGTGCCGTCCGGCGCGCGGGTCTCGGCCTGTTGCAGGTCGACGTCGAGGCCGTCCTCCGTGAAGCGCGTCTCGAGCTCCTTGGCGAGGTCGGTGTCGGCGGCGCCGGCCGACGGACGCGACGGGTAGACGGCCGCGAGCCGGTTGACCTCGGACTGCGCCGCGACGCCGTCGTAGGCGTCCGGCGCCTGGAAGGTCTTGAGGGCCTTCGGGCGCTCCCCGACGGAGAATGCGGCCAGCACGATCACGGCCAGGATCGGCAGCACGAAGATGCGCGTGAGTCGGGGGTCGATCACCGCTGACAGACTATGGGTCGTGACCGGCCGACCGCGCATCCTCGTCGTCGACGACGAACGAGCCATCCAGACCCTTCTGTCGTACCCGCTCGAGGGTGAGGGATTCGAGGTGATCCAGGCGCTCTCCGGCGAGATGGGCCTCGAGCGTTTCGACGACACCGTCGACCTCGTCCTGCTCGACGTGAGTCTCCCCGGCATCGACGGGTTCGAGGTCTGCCGACGCCTGCGCGCCCAGGGCTCGTCGGTCCCGATCATCATGCTCACGGCCCGCACCGACGAGATCGACACCGTGCTGGGCCTGGAGCTCGGCGCCGACGACTACGTCACGAAGCCGTTCTCGATCCGCGAGCTCACGAGCCGCGTGCGGGCGGCGCTGCGTCGCTCCGAGATGCTCCAGCGCGCCGCGAGCACCACGCCCGAGGAACCCGCCGAGCAGCTGCAGGTGGGTGATCTCACCGTCGATCTCGCGGGCCGCTCCGTGCGGGTGCGCGGCGAGGAGGTGCGACTCACGTTCTCCGAGTTCGAGATCGTTGCCCTCATGGCCACCTCGCCCGGACGCGTCTTCACCCGCGAGCAGCTGCTCGAGCAGGTGTGGGGCGACGCCGAGTACCGCGATCCGCGAACGGTCGACGTGCACGTGCGCCACCTTCGCGAAAAGCTCGAGGCCGAGCCGAGCGAGCCGCAGCTGCTGCTCACGGTGCGCGGCGTCGGGTACCAGATCGGCAAGCCGTGACCCGCCCGGCCGAGCCCTCCGGGGCCGCCCCACCACCACCCGGCGACGGGGGCCGGCCGCCGGGCGTGGACCCCTCGGGCGGCAAGCCCCTCGACCGCTCGACGATCGTCGGCGAGGCGATGAGCGACGTCTTCACGACGCCGGTCAAGACGAAGCGGCGCTTCACGATCGCCGGCGTCCTCGCCCGCATCCCGCTCTTCCGCTGGTTCAAGGGCTCGCTCCCCGGCCGCATCAGCGGCGTCTTCCTGCTCGCGGCCGCCGTCACCGTCGCCGGACTGCTCTACGCCACGCCGCGCCTGGAGAGTTCGCTCGTCGCGCCACGCGAACGGGCGGTCGAGTCGACCCTCAGCCTCGGTGCCCTCTACGTGCGGTTCCTGCCGACCGTCCGCACCGACGACGGCCAACCGCTCACGCTGCCGCAGTACCCGAGCGCGCTCGGAGGGCTCTTCGGGTTCGGCCGACTGAACCAGAACCAGCAGAAGCTGCCGGGCCTCGGCGGGACCTCGCAGCGCCTCACGCTCTTCGCCGTCGTCGGCAATCAGACGCGTCCGACCTTCGTCGACCTGGTCGGCAACGACCGGGCCTCGCCGCTCGTCCGGCGCCTTGCGCTGCGATCCAACGGGCGCACGTCCGGAGTCACGAGCGTCGGCGGCGTCTCGCGCGTCGAGGCGGTCGAGGTGATCACGCTCAGCGGTGGCCAGCGGGTCGCGTTGTCGGTCTGGCAGCCCATCACCGACATCCAGCAGACCGTCGACATCGCCCGCCAACGCATCCTGGTCGCCGGGATCGGTGGCGCCTCGATCGCGCTGCTCCTCGGCGTGTGGGTCACGACGCGTCTCACGCGCCGCATCCGCACCCTGGAGGCCGGCGCCCGCAAGGTCGCCCGCGGCGATTTCACCGCGCAGTTCCCGGGCGAGGGGTCGTTGGAGCTCTCGTCGCTCGCGCGCGCCCTCGACGAGATGCAGGGCCAGCTCGCCGAGCTCGAGACCGCCCGAAGACGGTTCATCGCGACCGCCTCGCACGAGCTGCGAACGCCGCTCTCCACGCTCCAGGGTTTCCTCGAACTACTCGAGGACGAGGACCTTCCGACCGACCGGCGCCGCGAGTTCGTGATGCACGCCTCCCAGCAGGCGCAGCGCCTCGGCAAGCTCGCGAGCGACCTCCTCGACCTCTCCCGGCTCGATGTCGGCTCGGTGAAGGTGCGTCGCGAGCCGGTCGACGTGGGCCTGCTCCTCGAAGGCCTGCTCATGGAGTTCCGGGCGGTCTCGGCCCAGGACGGCACCCTCATCACGAAGCAGGTCGACCCGCGCGCGGAGACGGCGATGGTCGACGGCGACCGCGTGCTGCAGCTGCTGCGTGCGCTCGTCGACAACGCCCTCACGCACACGCCGGCGGGCACACCGATCCGGGTGATGGCCAGGCGCAGCGGCGCCCGCGTGGAGTTCATGGTCGAAGACGCCGGCCCGGGCATCCCGGTCGCCCACCAGCGGGAGATGTTCGAGGCGTTCGTCACCTCCGACGAGACCCGCGGCTCCGGGCTCGGCCTGGCGATCAGCCGCGAGCTCGCACGCCGGATGAACGGCGATCTGACGGTGACGTCGGGGCCCGGGTCTACCGTCTTCACCCTGTCGCTCCCCGCCTGACGGCCGCCACCCCGCGCCCGCCAGGGCACCGGCACATGGCCGCCGACCCTGCTCGGAGCGACGTCCGTCCCACCCGTCCGTCAGTGTCCGCTGCTCCGATGTTCTCGTCTCGCCCGTCCGTCCTCGCCGCCCTCGTCCTTGGCGCGGGCGCCCTCACCGCGCTGAGCGGCTGCGGCGACGGCGACGACGCCGCGAAGAAGGGCTCGACGCCCGATTCGGCCGCGGCCCGCGCGGCCAAGGTGCCCGGCGCTGCCGGCGGCACGCTCACGGAGGGTGCCGTGCGCGGTGGCCTGCCGAGCGTCGTCTCCGTGTCGGTCAGCAGCGGCGGCGTCACGCGCACGGGAAGTGGCACGCTGCTCGCGACCGGCGTGGTCGCGGCCGACGCGACCCTCGTCACGACGCCCAGCGGGCTCCCGGCGGCCGGCGTCTCGGTGCGCGAGGGCAACGGCGAGGAGCACGCGGGCGTCGTCGAGGGTGTCGACGAGCTCACCGGCCTCGCTGCCGTGCGGGTCCGCGACCTCACCGCCGTCCCCGTCGCGAAGACCTCCGAGATGGCCGCCGTCCTGGGTCAGGAGGTCGCCGGCCTCGGGTTCGTGAGCGCCCGCCGCCCCGCGATACGGCCCGGCAACGTCGTCACGACCGATCGCGCCGTGCGCAGCCAGGGCATCGCGGAGGTCGGCCTGTTCGAGGCGACCTCGGCGCTCGGCTCGCAGGGCTTCGGTGGTCCGGTGGTCGATGCGAAGGGCGAGGTGGTCGGCATCGCGACGCGCGCCCTCCCGTCGATCGTCCCGGGCACGGTCGTCGCGATCCCGATCCGTTCGGCGCAGCGCATCGCGAAGGCGCTGGCCGAGCGGGGCCGCGTGCGCCGCGCCTATCTCGGCCTGGAGACCGTCGGCATCACGCCCACGCGAGCGCAGGAGCTCGGGCTGAAGACCTCGACCGGCGTGATCATCCGCTCGATCGTCCCGGGCTCGCCGGCGGCGTTCGTCGGGCTCAAGAAGCCCACGGGCACGCAGACGATCGGCGGCCGCGAGATCCCGTCGGGCGGCGACATCGTCGTGATGATCGACCGCTCCCGGGTCGACGAGCCCGAGGATCTCGACCGTGCGATGGCGAACCGCGCGCCCGGCCGCCGCGTGATCCTCAAGGTGATCAACGGCAACACCTCGCGCAGCGTCGGCGTCACGCTCAGCCAGCGCTGACGCGCGCTCCCGAGGCGCCACCAGCGCGCCCCCGGCCCACGGGTCAGGGGCGACCTCTGACGACCGAAGGTCCTTCACAGGACCTGCGGACCCGACCCGTAGACTCCGGCCCACCCGCGGCGCCCCTCGCTCACGCGCCGCGGCCCCGAGCGCTCCATGACCGATTCGTCCTCCCTCCCCGCCGACGACTCCGCCGACGCCGGCGAGCAGCCCGTCGTCCTGGTCTCCAACCGGGGCCCGGTCTCCTACTCGCCGGACGGCACCCCGAAACGCGGCACCGGCGGCCTCGTCACGGCGCTCATGGGCCTCGCGAGCCATCGCAACTCGGTGTGGGTGGCCTCGGCGCTCGGCGAGGGCGACGCGAAGATCGCCCGGGAGGCCGGCGATGAGCCGATCTCGATCGAGTCGCCCACCGGCGGCACCTTCGCGGTGCGGCTCGTCGAGTCCGACGAGAAGGCCTACGACCAGTTCTACAACGTGGTCGCGAACCCGATGCTGTGGTTCATCCAGCACTACCTGTGGGACCTCTCGAACGCCCCGTACATCCGCCAGGCCGAGACCGACGCGTTCTTCGACGGCTACGTGCAGGTGAACCAGGACCTCGCCGACGCCGTGGTGCAGGAGTACGACCGCGCCGGTGAGCCGGTCGTGATGGTCCACGACTACCACCTGTACCTGCTGCCGAAGATGGTGCGCGCCGCGCGCCCGGGCGTCTTCCTCCACCACTTCGTGCACATCCCGTGGTCGCAGCCGGACTCGTGGCGCGTGCTGCCGACGAAGATCCGCAACGCGATCTACGACGGGATCCTGTCGAACGACATCATCGGCTTCCACACGCGGTCCTACCGCTGGAACTTCCTCCAGTGCTGCCGGGACCTGCTCGGTCTCGAGGTCGACTTCGACAAGGGCGTCGTGATCTCCCGCGACGGCCGTCAGGTGTGGGTGCGCGCGTATCCGCTGCCGATCGACTGGCGCCAGACGAAGCGCATCGCGGCCTCCGAGGAGACGCAGGAGCACGAGGTCGAGTTGCTGCGCCGCCGCCGCGAGCACCTGATCGTGCGCGTCGACCGTGCCGATCTCTCCAAGAACGTGCTCCGCGGGTTCGCCGCCTTCGACCTCTTCCTCGAGCAGCACCCCGAGTTCCACGAACGGGTCACGTTCATCGCGCAGCTGATCCCGTCGCGTACCGACGTGCCCGAGTACGCCGAGTACCTCCAGAAGATCGAGGCGCTCGTCGCC
>JAURVW010001077.1 GCA_030655275.1 Solirubrobacteraceae bacterium | reverse complement strand
CGCCGGGCGGCGTCGAGCAGGCCCTGAACCCAGGCGATGGACAGCGTGAGCGGCGGTTCGTGCATCGTTCCTTCGCAAGCGGCGGGCGCCTGCGAAAGAGGCATTCTGCAAACCGATCGACCGCTTCTGCAACCGCACTTCCCCCGTGGCTCCCTAGGATCGAAGCGGAGCCTGCCACCCCCGATGAACCTGACCCAGGGCCTGCACCGCGCACTGCAGCAACACCCCGACAAGACCGCCGTGATCTTCGGCGCGCGCCGCCAGAGCTTTCGCGAACTGCACGAGCGCGTGAGCTGCCTCGCGGGCGCGCTGCGCGCCCTCGGCATGCGGCCCGGCGACCGCGTCGCGATGCTCTCGCTCAACTCCGACCACTACATCGAGTACCAGCTCGGCGTGCTGTGGGGCGGCGGTGTGCTGACGCCGCTGAACACGCGCTGGTCCGCGGCCGAGATCGCCTACGCATTGAACGATTCGGGCGCGCGCATCTGGATCGTCGACGACCGCTGGCTGGCCGCCGCGGAAGAGATCCGCACCGATGCACCCTGCGTCGAGCACCTGGTCCACTCCGGCGATGCGCCCGCACCCGGCAGCCTGCTCGGCTTCGACGAACTGGCGGAGATCGGCGATCCGGCGCCCGACGCGCGCCGCGCGCACAGCGACCTGGCGGGCGTCTTCTACACCGGCGGCACGACCGGCTTTCCGAAGGGCGTGATGCTGAGCCACCTGAACCTCTGGTGCTCGGCGATGAGCGCGCTCGCGGCCGGCATCGCGCCGCGCGGCAGCACCTACCTGCACGCGGCGCCGATGTTCCACCTGGCCGATTTCGGCCTGACCGTGCCGCAGTGGATCAACGGCAACACGCAGGTCGTCGTGCCGGCGTTCGAGCCGGCGACGCTGCTCGACAGCATCGCCGAACACGGCGTCAACGAAGTGCTGCTGGTGCCGACCATGATCCAGCTGCTGAGCGACCACCCGGCGGCGCACCAGGCGCGCGACCTCGCCTGCCTGGAGCGCGTGCTGTACGGCGCGTCGCCGCTCTCCGAGGCGGCGCTCGACCGGGCGATGGCGCTGCTGCCGGCCAGCGAATTCATCCAGGGCTACGGCATGACGGAGCTCGCGCCGCTCGCGACCCTGCTCGGCGCGAAGTACCACACGCCGCAAGGCCGGCTCGCCGGCTAGGTGCGCTCGGCCGGCCGCGCGGTCGCCTGCACAGAGGTGAGGATCGTCGACGCTTTCAACGTCGAACTGCGCCGCGGCGCGGTCGGCGAGGTCATCGTGCGCGGCCCGAACGTGATGCTCGGCTACTGGGACAACCCGACGCTGAGCGCCGACGCCGTGCGCGAGGGCTGGATGCACACCGGCGACGCCTGCTGGATGGACGCGGAAGGCTTCGTCTAC
>JAURVW010001070.1 GCA_030655275.1 Solirubrobacteraceae bacterium | reverse complement strand
GCAGGTTGCAGCGCACATGCGTCTGGGACCGGGACTCGAGGTTCACCAGGCCGACGTCGACCACGCGGTTCTTCGTCGTGAGGCCGCGCAGCGTCAGGCCCTTGATCTTGCCGCCGCTCCCGACGACGACCGCCTCGAGGGCGTTGCCGCGCCCGCGCGTGGTGAGCGCGGCCACGAGCGTCCTGGGCGCAGCGCGGCCGCTGAAGGTGATGGCCGAGCCGGTGACCGTGGCGCGTACCTGCACACGATGCGCCCGACGCGGGGTCACGGGGATCCGAGTGGCCGGAGCGCCGCCGCGCGCCACCACCAGGACCGGTGCCTCGGACGTACCTTCGACGGCGACCGCCGTCGGTGCGGCCGGCTGCGGTGGCACCGCGATGGTGCGCGCGCCGCCCGCCGTGGCGACCGACGCCGTGAGGTTTGCGTTGGCGCCCACGACGGGGAGTTCGACGCGGTCGCCTGGCATCAGCGACGGCGTCCGCGTGCCCGAGGCGGCGAGGATCAGCCCGCGCGTTCCGAACCACGACAGATCGCGGGACGCGGGGATCGTCGTGTTGCCGGTGATCGGTCCGAGGATGCGTCGCGCACCGGCTGCGGCCGGATCGCAGACGAAGACGGCAGGCGCCGGAACCGAGGCGAGACCCTCCGTCAGGCCGAAGAGGGAGAGCGACGGCCCCCGCACGAGTTTCGCGAGGAGGTCGGTGGCCTTCGTTCCGTCGAGTTCGTCAGGCTCGGGGCACGCGGCCGGATAGGCCGGCAGGTCGGCGGAGAGCGGTGCCGCGGAGGGGACGATCGGCACCGCTCCCGAGGTGGCGGGCAGGATCGCGGACAGGCTGAGCGCGGCCGCGACGGACAGTCCGGCCATCGCGGGGAGACGGCGAAGCGAGACGAGGGAGAGGTCGGACATCGCGCGGTAGCGTTTCACACTCCAAGTCGTAGTATTTCGCCCATGTCCGCCGGCGCGCAGCAGGGGCCGCGGAGCGCGGCGCGCCGCTCGGCGTGGCCGGTGGCCCTCGTCGTGCTCGGGCTGCTCCTGGTCATCACCACGGTTGGCGGGTACGCGTGGGAGTTGGCGGCTGAGCTGAGGCGGGAATGCCCGCTCACCGGCCTGTGCATCTCCGGCGGGTTCCCACCGGAGGAGACCGTCCGGCTCGGCCATGCCGGGCTCGTCGCCGCGGTCCTGGGCTGGGCAGCGTTCGCGAGGACACCGATCCGCGCGGCGTTGCGCGTCCCCGTTGCCTTGGTCGTACTGCCCGTCGTCTTCGGGCTGCTGATCTACGGCGGCGCTGAGCTCATCTCCGCGATCCGCGAAGCCTCACGGGAGGACGAGTTCAAGCCCGTCAACGAATTCTCCGTCCAGCCGTCCCTCGCGATCGATCCGCTGGCGCTGCTCGTGGTGGTCGGATGCCTCGTCGGGTCGGCCCTGTCGGGGCTGCTGTCTCGTGCGTCGGTCGACCGCTCCGGTGGCCTGCGGCGCTGGCCTGCCGGGCTGCTCCTCGCCGGATTCGCCGCAGAGGCCGTGCGCACGCTCGCGATCGGCGCAGAGGTGGCGTCGGCGGTCACGGTCGTCTCGGCGCTCTGGCTCCTCGCCGTTCTCCGGCTGGCCTCTCGCCGGGCGGCAACCGGGCAGGGCGCGAGCGAGTCCGACCCCTCGCTCGCCACCGCCTAGACTCCCCGGCGTGGACGACCTCT
>JAURVW010001060.1 GCA_030655275.1 Solirubrobacteraceae bacterium | reverse complement strand
AGCCGGGCGGTCTGGCGGCGGGGCTCACGCTGGAGATCGCGACCTGGTCGGAGCGCCGCGCCTATGCCGTGGTCGGTTGGGAGGGGGCGGTCGCCGTCGTCGTGGCGCTCGCCCTCGTGGTGGTGGTCCGGCCCCCGCGTGTATTCGTCGGCGCGCTCGCGGCGGGTGCTGCACTCGTCCTCGCCCTGTCCGTGCCACGGCCGCCGGGGGAGCCCCGGCTGCTCGTGATCGACATCGGCCAGGGCAACGCGTCGTTGCTGCAGGACGGGACCGACGGGGTCCTGATCGATGCCGGTCCGGTCGACGGTGGGGTCGTGCCTGCGCTGCGGCGAGCGGGCATCCGGCGGCTCCGCTCGGTGATCCTCAGTCATCCCGCGGCGGATCACGATGGCGGGGCTGCCGGCGCGATCGATGCGTTCCCGACCGACCTGGTGATCGACGGCGGGACGCCCGGCGGCGGCCCGACGCACGACGCCGCGATCCGCGCCGCCAGACGGCGCGGCACGCGGGTGGTGCCGGCGCGGGTCGGTCAGCGACTCTCGTTCGGACGGATCGCCCTGCGGCTCCGTTGGCCCACGGCACGGGCGGCGTCGGCATCCGGCGACCCGAACGACCGCGCGGCCGTCGTCGAAGCGCAGATCGGGGCGCTGCGAGCCCTCCTGCCGGCCGACGCCGAGGGAAACGTCCTCACGACCCTGCCGAACCTGACGGCCGACGTGCTGATCGTGAGCCATCACGGCAGCAACGACGACGCGCTCCCGACGGTCCTGCGTCGCCTGAAGCCGCAGCTGGCGGTGATCAGCCTCGGTACACCCAACACCTACGGGCATCCCACGAAAGCTACGCTCGGGGCGCTTCGCGACGCGGGCGTCCCGACCCTCCGCACGGATCAGGCCGGCACGATCGACGTGCGCGCCGGGCCGAACGGTGGCCTCTCGGTGCGTCGGATCGGAACGATTCCGGGGGAACGCTGAACGCCGAAGAAGGAGCGCCCCCAAGAACCTCATGACAGCGTTGGCCGTGTCGCCGCCGCAGCGACGTCGGCCACGCTGCCGAAGCGCGCCGGTCCTACCGGACGACGAACTGGCCGGGCGCCGCCACGCCGCCGGGGATGGCGCGGATCTCGCGGCCCAGTGGCGTGAAGGAGACGGGGATCAGCTTGAAGTTCGCGAGGCCGAGCGGGATGCCGATGATCGTGATGCACATGGCGATGCCGGTGAAGAGATGGCCGAGCGCGAGCCACCAGCCGAAGAAGACGAACCAGATCACGTTGCCGACCGTCGAGGCCGCGCCGGCGTCGCCGCGGCGCACGATCTCGCGACCGAACGGCCACAGCGCGAACAGGGCGATGCGCGCGGACGCGATCCCGAACGGGATCGTCACGATGAGGATGCAACAGATCACCGCCGCGACCAGGTAGCCCAGCGCGAGCCAGAGCCCGCCGAAGATCAACCAGATGACGTTGAGAGCGACGCGCATGCACTCATGATGGCACTGCGATGTCGCGACGACCGCAGACCCGGAGGCCGGCGCGAGACCGCCGGCATCCGGAGCAGCGGCGGGGACGTCAGTGCTCTGGAGTCGCGATGGCGGGTTGACCGTGACGGCGTCGGCGGTGACGAGCTCGACGCACCGGCGACGTCAACCTCAGCGCAGCGTCTTGGCCAACGCGGAGAGTTGGTGGGCGGCGTCGTCGAACAGCACCGGCCCATGGCCGAACGCGATCACCTTCGGGCGCAGCTCGGCGAGGCGGATGATCGCGCGGGTGCAGCCCTCGCGGTCGGGCTGGTCGATGCCGGGAGGCGCAAAGACGCCCGTGCGGAGCGTCTTCGAGATGCCGAAGAGCGCGTCGCCGGCGATCAACACGCCGTCGCGCTCGCGCCAGAGGGCATGGTGACCCGGTGAGTGGCCACGGGTGCCGACGGCGACGAATCCCGCACCGACCTCGTCGCCGTCGTCGAGTGCGCTGGATCGCAGACCGCGGTACCGCACGAGCGCACGCTGGACCGGGATCATCGGCCGGCCGAGGCGGATGGGCGGCGAGATGCCGGCCGCGAGATCGGCGAGGTCGGCGGTGCCGCACAGCACCTCGCAGCCGAACTTCGCCGAGAGGGCGGCAACGGTGCCGGCATGGTCGACGTGCGCGTGGGTGAGCACGATGCGCTCGAGCGTCTGGCCCGTGAGCACCCGCTCGAGTCGCCCCCGCTGGTGCGGCATGCCGGTGTCGACGAGCACGGTCTCGTCGAGGAGATAGGCGTTGAGACCGGCGCGCGGCGCGAGCTGGACACGGATCACGCCCTCGGCGATCGTCTGCATCGCGCCAGGGTACCTCTCGGGCTCGCGGCCCGTGCGCAAATTCCGGCGAACGCAATTTCCGGGGCCGACGACGGCAGCTGGTCGGCCGGTGCTCTACCGTCCTGAGACCTGTGGCGAACCTCAAGCCCGCCTACCTCCTCCACGGCGACGACCACGGCAAACTCGCCGAGCGTCGTGCCAATCTCCGCGGTCTCGCGCAGCGACTCGGAGCCGATCTCGAGTTCCTCGAAGGCGACCGGGCCACGCCCGACTCCGCCGCCAACGCGCTCGGCGCGCTCACCCTGGGCGCCGAGCACCGCGTGATCATCGTCGACGACGTGCAGAAGTGGAAGGACAAGGACGTCGCTGTGCGTCTCCTCCCGGCCCTTGCGCAACTCGACTCCACGACCACCATCGCCTTCTTCGCGCGCGAGGAGAAGAGCAAGACCGCCCCGGCGCCGCTGGTCGAGGCGGTCAAGAAGATCGGCGGCGTCGTCGACCAGGTCAAGCTCCCGGAGGAGAAGAACCTCGCTGGATGGATCGTGCGCGAAGCCTCCGCCCAGGGGATCGAGCTCGACCGCGAGGCTGCCGACCTGATCGGCAACCGCATCGGCCGCCGTCCTTCTCGCCTGGGCCGCGTGCTCGAGGTCCTCGCGCTCGGTACCGACCGAGGCGCCCGTCTCGGCGCTGCGGATGTCGCACCGTTCGTGGGCGACGACGCCGACCTCGTCGCCTGGCCCCTCGTCGACGCGCTCGTGGCCGGCAACGAGCAGCAGGCCCTGCGGCTCATGCTCGAGCTCGGCAGTCGCGGCGAGACGTCGGTCCGTCTACTCATGATGGTGCAGTCGCGGGCCCGCGAGCTCCGCGATCTGGCCGTGCGACTGGCGGCCGGCGAATCGCGTCAGGCGGTGGAAGCGACGGTGAAGGGACCGCCGTGGGCGCGTGGCAAGCGCGTGCAGGAGGCCGCTCGTGCCGACCGCGCCTGGCTCGACACGCTCGTCGTGCGTCTCAGCGCGATCGAGATCTCCAGCCGCGGAGGCGGCGCCGGTGACTCCGACGTGCTCGTGATCCAGCAGCTGTTCCGGCCGCCGGTCACCACGTCGCCTTAGCCGTCACGCTGCGCGCCGTCTACTCGGGACGCGGCCCTCGGACGACCCGGGACGCCGGAATGCCGTGCTCCCCGTCGCGGACGGGAGTCGTCAGGCCCTTCGGTCTTGGGCCGTCACGAAAGGCGACCCAGGAACGACAAAACGCCCGGACGAGCCGGGCGCGAAATTTGTCGGTGAAGCGGAGTCGCTGAGCGCGGGTTAGGCGCTGGCGCCCTTGCGGACACGTGCCGCGCGGGACTTCTTACGAGCGCCGGTGTTCTTGTGCAGCGCGCCGCGCTTGACGGCCTTGTCGATCGTGCGCTGAAGGAGACGGAGATCCTCGTCCGCCTTCGACGCGTCGTCGCCCGAGGCAGAGACCTCGAGACGGCGGAAGTACGTCTTGATCGACGACGTGTAGCGCTTGTTCTCAAGCCGCTCGCGTTCGCTGCGCAGAATGCGCTTCTTCTGGGATGCAATGTTTGCCATAGAGCGACGGCAGACTGTACCGGGAACGGATCGGGCGTGCAGTGCGCTCGGCCGGGCCGCTTCGATGGGACGCGTCCCACAGAGGCCGGAGGATACGATCCCCGCTTCATGGCAGGGGACTCCTCAGAGCGGTCGGCGGCCGCCGAGCGCGCCGCCGCCCGGATGGCTGCCCGCGCCGCCGCTGCCGCTCGGGCCGAGGCCGAGGGTCGCGACCCCGTCGAAGCGGCCCGCGTCGCGGCCCGTGAGGTGACCGATCGCGAACGTCGCGAACATCGCCGCGGGGGCCGCGCCTCCGGGTCGGCTCGTTCGCTCCCGGGCGATCTCCCGGTGGCCGACGCACCCCGCGGAGGACTCGACCCCAGCCGGCCGTCGAC
>JAURVW010001032.1 GCA_030655275.1 Solirubrobacteraceae bacterium | reverse complement strand
TTCGACGGGTCGCCCACCGGTGCGGTCTTCTCGGGATCGCGCACGAAGGCCGGGTTGACCGTCACGTGCTCGGAGGCCTCGAGCCCGCACAGGTGGAAGGCGACGTCGATCAGGTCACCGACGCTGTGGCCGATGCCGCTCGCGAACACGTAGTCGTCGGCCGTCTCGTGCTCGACGGCGAGGATCGCGCCGGCCATGAAGTCCTTCGCGTGCGACCAGTCGCGAACGGCGCGGCGGTCGCCCAGCTCGAGGCCCTCCTGCAGGCCGGCGGCGATGCGGGCCGCGCCCTTCGTCACCTTGCGCGGCAGGAACCGCTCGGGGCGCCGGGGCGACTCGTGGTTGTAGAAGATGCCGGCGCTCACGTGCAGGCCCTCGCCACGCCACACGTGGGCGGCGCGCAGGGCCGCGAGCTTGCCGATGCCGTACGGCGTGCGGGGAAAGCACGGCGTGCGCTCGTGCTGCGGGCTCTCGTTGCAGTCGCCGAACACCTCGGCGCTGCTGGCGAGGAACACGCGGGCGCGCGGCACGGTGTCGCGGATGGCGTGCAGGAGCGTCATCGTCGACCCCGCCACGTCGTTGAGGGAACCCGCGGGGTCGGTCCACGAGGCCGGCACGAACGTCGGCGCGGCCAGGTGGTAGACCCGGTCGGGCCGCACGGCGCTCACGGCCTGCCGCAGCGACTCGGGCGCGCCGAGGTCGCCGTGGATCAGCTCGATGCCCTGGAGCGACGGCAGCAGGCGGCCCCGCGCATCCTCCGGCGCCTCGCGCACGAGACCCACGACCTCGTCGCCGCGCTCCAGCAGCAACTCGCCGAGATAGGAACCGTCCTGCCCGGAGATGCCGGTAACGAGCGTGCGTGCCATGGCGCCATCGTATGGGCTCCCGCAGACCGGGCGCCCCTGTCGCCGCTCGTGCGAGACTCCCCGCCGTGCCCGAGGTCCCCGCAGCCGACGCTCCGACCACCGACTCCGCCGGCTGGCGCGACCCGGTCCCGCTCCCGCCGACGCGATTCCCCGGCGTCGCGATCCGGGTGCGGGCGTTGCTCGGGCTCCCGGTCGCGGTGACCGACCACGCGCAGGTGCTCGACTGGATCGACGCCCGCGTCGAGGCTGCCCGCGCGAAGCGCGCTGCTGCGTCGGCGGAGGCGTTGCCGGGCGATCCGGCCCGCCTGCCCGACGGCGACGTGGGCCGCCGGGGCCGCACCGGCGACTACATCTGCGTCACCGCCGTGCACGCGACGATGACCGCGCAGGAGCAGCCCGCGCTGAAGGCTGCGATCCGCGACTCGTCGTTCGCGATCCCCGACGGCCAGCCGGTCGCCTGGGGCCTGCGGGCGCTCGGCGAGCCGATCGAGCGACGCGTCTACGGCCCCGACCTCATGGCCTACCAGGCGGAGCGCGCCGCGGAGCGGGGCCATCGCTGGTTCCTCTACGGCGGCCGCGACTCCGACCCGACCGCCCTGCAGCGCCTCATCGACCGTCTCCAGGCCCGCCACCCGGGCCTCCAGATCGTCGGCAGCCACCGCCCCGTCTTCCGGCCGCTCACCGAGTCCGAACAGGACGAGGTCGTCGCGATGATCAACGCGACCGAGGCCGACGTCGTCTGGTGCGGTCTCGGCGCCCCGCGGCAGGAGGTCTGGATGCAGCAGCTTCGCGACCGGCTCGAGCCCGCCGTGCTCGTGGGCGTCGGCGCCGCCTTCGACTTCCATGCCGGGATCGTGAGCCAGGCGCCCCGCTGGATGCAGGAGCGCGGCCTCGAATGGGCCTACCGCCTCTCCCGCGAACCCCGCCGGCTCTTCGTGCGCTACGCGAAGTACAACCCCTGGTACGTGGCCGCATTCGGACGCCAGTGGCTCGGGGAAAAGCTCCGCAAGAAGGCCTGAACCCGCAACGTCGCCGGACTCCGGGGCACGCCACCCAGCGGGCCCCGGCGTCCGGGTTGGGGTTGATGGTTTGTCGGGACGCGCCGGTGCGGAGCGCGCCCCGTTCCTCAGGGGCCGAGAGAGAGGAGGCCCCCGAAAGGTGGCTAGAAGGTGAAGCCCTTCGTGGTGTCTTCCTTGATGGCGTGCTGCATCGCCTGGCCGGGCAGGAAGTTGAAGGCGTTGAGCTTCGCGTCGGTGAGCTTGAGCGACACCTGCTTCACCGAGCCGCCCTGCAGGTCGAACGAGCCGGCCATCGTCGCGGCGAGGGCGAAGCTGGTCTTCACGAGGACGCGGTCGCCGATGGCGAGATCACCGACGGACGTGGTGCCCTTGACCGGATCGGCCTGGGCGGCGTCGGAGCGCTTCCAGTCGCGGACCTCGCCGTTGCCGGTGC
>JAURVW010001026.1 GCA_030655275.1 Solirubrobacteraceae bacterium | reverse complement strand
CGCCGGGGCCGCGACCCTCGGCGCCGTCGTCCTCCCGCGGACGCGTCCCCGGCCGCAGCCGCAGCTGGCGCCCGGCGAGGGCATCACGCTTCGTTTCCTCTCGGCCAACTGCCTCAAGGGCGGCGCCGATCCGAGGGCGCTCATGGCACTGATCCACGAACTGGAGCCCGACGTCGTCGCCCTGCAGGAACAGGACCGTCACCTGCTGCGGCTGCTCGATCTCGAGGGGATCGGCGACGTGCTGCCCCATCGGGTGGTCAATCCCGGCGGGCGCATGAGCGACGCCGGCCTGCTCTCCCGCTTTCCACTCACGCCCGTCGCGCCAGAGCTCTCGAGCGTGTTCGTGGCCGCCGAGGCGACGCTCCCGGGCGGCCAGGGCCTGCCGCTGATGGCCTTCCACCCGCTGCCGCCCGTGGGGCGCGACTACACGACCCGCTGGACCGACGCGATGGAGGAGATCCCCGCCGCGGACGGCACCTTTGCGGGCGGAGTCCTGTGCGGCGACTTCAACGCCACCCTCGACCATCCCGAGTTCCGCGCGGTACTGGGCCGAGGCTGGCGGGACGCCGCGCGCGAGTGCGGCGGGGCGATGCGCGCGACCTGGTCGGAGTTCGGCCTGCTGCGGCTGACGATCGACCACATCCTCGTGTCGGAGGGCGCCGCCGTCTCGGACTACCGCGTCCACCGGCTGCGGGGGAGCGACCACCGCGCGATCTCGGCGGTCGTCACGGTGCCGACGCCGGCCCGCGGCTGACGCCGCGTTCAGGCGGCATCCGGTCGCTCCGCGGCCACCTGCACGAGCGCCTCGAGCACCGTGAACGCGGGCGGCGAGGACTGCACGCCGGCGCGGGTTATGGCGAAGATGAGTCGTGACGCGGCGCTGCCGAGCACCGGGACCGTGACGAGGCCCGACGGTCGCAGGGGCTGGGCCAGACGCGGCACCAGGGCGACACCGGCCCCGGCTGCGACGAGGGCGGCCGCGGCGTCCCACTCCTGGGTGTGATGGCGGATGTCGGGACTGAAGCCGGCGACAGCGCAGACCGCGGTCGTGATCATCGAGCAGGGATCCGTCGGGGCGGAGGAGACCCATCGCTCGCCGGCCAGTCGCTCGAGCCGCAGGCCGCCCGCCTGGTGCTCGGGCGTCGCGAGCGGATGGTCGGCCGGCAGGACGATGTCCATCTGGTCGGTGAACAGGTCGACGCGCTTGTAGCGGGCGTCGTTCCTCAGGGGCGCATCGCGGT
>JAURVW010001014.1 GCA_030655275.1 Solirubrobacteraceae bacterium | reverse complement strand
GAGCGCATCGTTCCGTCGCAGCGAAGAGCAGGGCAAAGCTGAAATTAAAGGGGATGTAAGCAACTGGCTCTCCCATCCATCGACAATAACGGCTGCACGAAGCTCGAGATAAGGGTTAGCTGCAACTGTTGCGCAATCGATGCTACCGATTGCGAGCTGTTTGACTACTCTTTTCCAGATGCATCATCAATTTTAGTGTGCGGTCTATCGCCACCGTCAGCATGCTCGACATGCCACTGGCCTTTGCGGTCCTGAAATTCGATCTCTTCGGTCGAACCGCCTTGCTCATGTTCAGCCGCCGCTTTTGTCGCCGCAATCCGCGCCTCATCGTGGCTCGGAAAAGTCTCGGAAAACGTCTCTTTGACCTTGTAAGCCCAACCACCATCGTGCTCGACAACCTGATAAACAACATCCGTCATAGCAAAACTCCTTTGCAAATGAACGGAATCGCGTCGCACCGGTTCCGCGCGTGGTTGAAAATGCCTATTCAGGTGGTCGATCTCGATAGCAACCTCGCCGATGGTCACACACCTCGAATAATTTAGGTCACTGGGAAGCGCAGAACGCGGCGCATGATGTGGTGAGTGACTTGCAATTCACATGGTCTCAATGGTCATAACGGGCGCTGCCATCCCACAAAAATGCAAAACAAATGCAATAGCCTGCGACTTGGAACGTCAGAAAATATCGCTAATTATTGTCTGTTGAACGTTACAGCTTCTTGGTGAATGCCAACTCGATCATTCGCGCCTTGGTCAGCATCACCTCACGACATCTCTGCTGAAGATCATCCATAGCCTTCTGATCGCACCGGCCGAGAGCCTGATTGCACTCATCGAATATTTTTCTGAGCGATCGATCGGAACAGCTCGCGCGAAGCCTGTTAAGCCGCGCGCGCATCGCAACCACATTCAACTGGGGCAACTGGCCGGACTCGATCCATCGCGGCGCGACTTGTTTCCAGCGATCGTTTTTATAGAGTTGCTCAGGCTGCTCGTCGAAGTCGATAATAGGGCTGATGAGATTACTCTCGTTTTCGACGCGCTCGCACAGGCTGGAGAGATGTTCGAGGAAGCCGATGATC
>JAURVW010001007.1 GCA_030655275.1 Solirubrobacteraceae bacterium | reverse complement strand
GTCGACGTCGGCGCCGTGCGCCGACACCCGCGGAGCGCGGATGAAGACGGCGTGGACCGGCCCCCCGTCGACGCCCGTCACGTCCAGGTCGGCCTCGAAGGAGTGCAGCTGGGTACCGAACGCGTTGCGCTCGCAGTGCAGATCGACGATGCCGAGGTGATCGTCGTCGAGCAGGATGAGACCGGCGCAGGTGGCCAGGGTCGGCAGACCCCCGCCGATCGCGGCGCGGAGCGGGTCGCCGAGCCCTTCACGCTCGATCCCGAGCGTCATGGTCGTCGATTCGCCACCCGGCAGGACCAGGCCGTCGAGGCCCTCGAGGCCCTCGGCCGAGCGCACGCGCCGTACGGAGGCCCCGAGACGCTCGAGCACCTCGGCATGGCTGCGGACGTCGCCCTGCAGCGCGAGGATGCCGATCGTCTTGCCCGCCAGCGAACCGGCGGGGTCAGTCACCTGGGCAGGCGCCGCCGAAGCGACGCCGCCCGCGACGTTCGTCGGGCCGTTCACCAGCCGCGGCCGGCGAGCGTTTCGCTCTCCGGCAGCGAGCGGACCTCGAGCGACTCCATCGCCGCACCGAGGCCGGTGCTGGCCGCAGCGACGCGGGCCGGGTCGTCGAAGTGGGTGGTCGCCTCGACGATCGCCTTCGCGCGGCGGGCCGGATCGGACGACTTGAAGATGCCCGAGCCGACGAAGACGGACTGCGCGCCGAGCTGCATCACGAGGGATGCGTCGGCCGGGGTGGCGATGCCGCCGGCGCAGAAGAGCGGAACGGGGAGCTCGCCGCGCTCGGCGACCTCCTGCACGAGGTCGAGCGGCGCACGCAGCTCCTTCGCCGCGGAGGAGAGCTCCATGCGGGACAGCCCCTGCAGACGCTTGATCGCACCGAAGATGTCGCGCAGGTGGCGGACGGCCTCGACGACGTCGCCGGTGCCGGCCTCGCCCTTGCTGCGGATGAGCACGGCGCCCTCGGAGATGCGGCGCAGGGCCTCACCGAGATTGGTGGCGCCACAGACGAACGGCACCTTGAAGGCGTGCTTGTCGATGTGGTTGGCGTGGTCGGCCGGGGTGAGGACCTCGGACTCGTCGATGAAGTCGACTTCGAGCGACTCGAGGATCTGCGCCTCGGCGAAGTGGCCGATGCGGACCTTGGCCATGACCGGGATCGAGACCGAGGCCTGGATGTCCTTGATCATCGACGGGTCGCTCATGCGCGCAACACCGCCATCGCGGCGGATGTCGGACGGGACTCGCTCGAGGGCCATCACGGCGACAGCGCCCGCTTCTTCGGCGATTCGCGCCTCATCGGCGTTGACGACGTCCATGATCACGCCACCGCGAAGCATCTCTGCAAGGCCGACGTTGGTCCGGAACGTGGATTCTTCACGCATGCTCATGAGTTTAGTTCGGCGCTCGACCTCGCGCCGTACGACCCCGTACCTGTGGGGTTCGACACGCAAGGCGTGAACGAGGTTGGAACCGGCTGCCGGGCCTTCCGTTCCGACCCCTCTTCTACAATCCTGTCTCGATGGCCTCAACGCCAGAACGCGAGAACGCGCGGGCCCCGTACCTCCAGTCCGACACGAATCCGTCCCCCGACAGCCCCACCTGGGCAGCGATCAACCGCGCATTCCTGCGCTTCAGCCGCACCTTCGGGGTGTTCGGCGCGATGTCGATCGAGCAGCGCGACGAGATCAACCACACGGTCCTGCGGCGCGTCGTCGCCGTCGGCTACCTCATGGGCTCGATCGCGATGGGAGGCGCGGTGCTCTTCGAAGGGTCGAAGGTCGGACCGGTCGAGTTGGGCGCCGCCGCAGCCGTCTTCTTCCTCTCCCTGTCGCTGCTCACCGGGTTCGTGAAGGCCCTGCCGCCGAAGGTCGTCCGGATCCTCGCGTTCGACACCACCGTGATCTCGCTGTGCTGCGTGATCGCGATCGGGCGCGAGCCCGCCTACATCGCGCTCCTCTACTTCGGCTGGCCCGTGCTCACCTCGGCCCACTTCGGGACCGCCTGGGAGTTCACCCGCACCCTGCTGCTCATGGCCGTCGGTCTGCCGATCGCCCTCGCCTTCTCCGACGTCTCCGTGCCCCTGCTGGCCTACGGCGGCGTGATGATCGTCGCCGGGTTCTCGGCGGTCGTGCTCCGGGCGATCGTCTTCCAGGCAACGGTCCTGTTCCGCGAGCTCGAGCACATCGCCTCGACCGACGTGCTGACCGGCCTGCTGAACCGTCGCGCGGCCACCGTCGAGCTCGAGGAGGCCGTCGCCCGCGCCCACCGGCAGAACACGGACCTGTCGATCGTGATCTTCGACATCGACCACTTCAAGCGGATCAACGACAGCATGGGCCACCCCGCCGGCGACGCCGCGCTGCAGCGGTTCGCCGGCGTCCTCCTGGATTCGTGCTCCGGGACCGACGTCGCTGCGCGCCTCGGCGGCGAGGAGTTCCTCGTGATCCTGCTGCGCAGCGACGAGTCCGGCGCCCGGGCCTTTGCCGAGCGGTTCTCGGAGCGCCTCGACTTCCAGACCGCGAACGACCCCGCCCCGCTCTCCGTCAGCGGCGGCGTGGCCGCCCTCGACGGCGAGCGCGTGGACGCCGACGGCCTCCTCGTCGCCGCCGACCGCGCCCTCTATGCCGCCAAGCGCAGCGGACGGCACCGCATCGTCGCCGTGTCCGATGCCGGCGTGAAGCCCCTCTCGCCTCAGCCCTAGACGGGCCGGGAACGACAGAGGCCCCGCGTTTCGACTTCGGAGAGTCGAAGCGCGGGGCCTCGGGCGTTCGGGTGAGCGTGGGCTACTTGAGCCTGTACGCGCGGACGCGATCGTCGAAGCCGACGGTATCGCGGGAGTAGACGCCGTGGGCGATGCCCTGGAGCAGCGAGAGCAGCGCCGCGTGGGAGCGGACATACGCCGGTGAGTCGCTGGAGTAGAAGAGCGTCGTGTTGGCGAGCTGGGCGACCTCGGAGAGCGTGGCGTCGACGAGCGCGATCGCGCGGCCGCGGCGGTGGCGGGCGAGCTTCATGGCGCGGACGACGAGCGGGTGCGGACGGCCGGCGGAGAGGGCGATCAGGAGCGTGTTCTCGTCGATGCGGGCGAGGCGCTGGAGCGACTCCTGCGAAGCGGAGGCGACGACCTCGACGCGGAGGTCGAGCAGCATGAGGAGGTGACGCAGGTAGGACGCGAAGAACGCCATCTGGTCGGTGCCGACGACGACGATGCGCTCGGCGGTCGCGATCGCCTCGATGGTGCGCTCGACGTCCTTGCGGGAGAGGCGGCGCGCCGTGGTCTCGAGGTTCTGATGGTCCTGCGCGAGGGCGTCCTCGAACGGGCTGCGGTCGAGACCGAAGAGCGGGCCGGAGCCGAGGCCTTCGCCCTCGAGGGCGCCGGGCTCGTGGCGGCGGCGGTATTCGTCTCGGGCGGAGCGCTGGAGTTCGGGGTAGCCCTCGAAGCCGAGCGCCTGCGAGAAGCGGACGACGGTGCTCGACGAGGTGTTGGCCCGGCGGGCGAGTTCCTCGGCGGTCTGGAAGGCCACTTCGTCGAGGTGGTCGACGATGTACTGGGCCACATCGCGCTGCGAGCGGGAGAACTCGTCGAAGCGCGCGAGGATGTAGTCGCAGAGCGACTGCGGCGCAGTGGAGGGAATCGTGATCACTGAGGTCATGGGCAGCGACTCGATTCGACGATCGCACGCGTTTGTCCTTCCCTCGATCGTCAATCCCGTGCCTCTGACTCGCACCCGCGCCGAATCCGTTCGGGCCCGGAAGGAAAGGGGTGTCGAGCGGCGAAACTCGTGCGCCCCGCGGGGCCGGTCGACGAGGCGCCGCGCCTCGCGGAATACTGCGTGTCACGGGCCGGTAGCTCAGCGGTAGAGCAGCGAGCTCATAACTCGACAGGCCTGGGTTCGAATCCCGGCCGGCCCACTCCGAAGCCCCCGGAAACGAGCGAAGCGCCCGTCCCTCGCATGGTCTGCGAGGGACGGGCGCTTCGTGCGTCGTAGGACGCCGGCGGGCAAGGAGGCCTTAGACAGCTAGCCTCGTGCACACGAAACGGCTCCTAGGTTCTCCCCTTCATCGAGCGCTTCGAAAAGTCCGTCCGCGAGGCCGCTGATGTCTGCGTCGGCGTAGTAGCCGCTCCTCCACGAACTCGCGGAAGACGTGGCTTCCCTGGACGCTGACTGCAGGGCGTCGACCATGTCTTCCGACCCTTCGACACCTGCCGACCGCACCTCACGTGCGAAGCCCTGAGCTCGCGAACCGAGCTGCTCTATGACTCGGGCGCCGGCTGCATCGCTGACTTCGCTGAGGTCGCTGAGCTGCCCACCCGTCTTGCTCAAGAGGTCCCGCCACTTGTTGCATGCCGCGTTCAGAGGAGCCAACGCAGCTTCCTTCACGGACTCAGCATTGCCACCGGGATTCGGGCATTCAACGCCAAAAGAACTCTCGCCTACCTTCGAAAAGGAATCGCCGTTGACGTAGGCGCCCTCGAAATCACCCGACTCCAAAGCGTCCGCCACTCTCCCGAGCGAGTCCGTCATCTTGCGAATCCCGTCGCGGTCATCGCGGTTTGCGTCCGTCCCGACTGAGCTGAGCTTCTCCGAGACCGCCGTAACAATTGTTGGGTTTGTTTCGGCGATCGCCTCGGATAGATCAGCCGCATCTGCACCAAGGTTCGTTGTCAAGGAGGCCCCGATGACTGAGCCCTGGACGGTTTCCAAACCCTTGCAAGCCGTCTTGACGGAGGCCGCCGTCTCTTCATGGGTTGGGCCAGCCGTCAACACAGCAGCAGCGGCCGCTGCACCACCCAGCGCGATAACTACGGCCGGCAAAACCAAGAGCTTCTTCACGGTCCAACCATATCCGCACCGGAGCGCGTCGCAACGGTGAGCCTCGAATCGCGGATATCGACGGAACTCGGAATCCCGGCCAGCCCATGCGCAAGCCCTCGGAAACGAGCGAAGCGCCCGTCCCTCGCATGGTCTGCGAGGGACGGGCGCTTCGTGCGTCGTAGGACGCCGGCGGGCGGCGGTCGCCTAGACCGGCAGGAGCACCGCAGCGCCGGGCGAGGCCAGGGTGACGGAGGTGACGACCGATCCGTCGATGCGCTTCATCGGCTTCGGGAGCGTGATCTTCTTGGCGGCGCCGCGCGGCGGGTTCAGGAAGACCGAGCCCGACTGGAACTCGCGGGTGTAGACGCCGTCGGAGCGGCGCAGGCGATCGGCCTTGGGGCCGCCGAGCCTCAGGTCCCAGCCGCTCCACCATTCACCGGGCGGCAGGCTCAGCTCGCCGATGGCGTCCTCGCCGCGATCGACGAGGTAGTAGCCGGCGAGGTTGTATTCCCAGGCGGGCTTGCCGCGGTCGCCGGCGATCGAGTCGAGCGTGACCGGGATGCCGCGGTCGTGCATGCGGTCGATGAAGGACATGAACGCCTCGACCGACCAGATGTCGCGGGCCGTGGCACCGCCGGTGAGGCCGTCGTCGTTGAATCCACGCTCGAGGTTGAGGCGGTCGACGGCGGTGTAGGCGCGCTGGATGAACTGGTCGGCGTCGCGGCCGATCGAGGTGCCACCGAACCACAGGACGTTGGCGACGAGCTGGGCCTGCGGCAGCTCACGGCGGATCTGCTCGAGGAACTCGGCGATGTACTTGCGCCAGCTGGCGAAGGTCATCGTGGCGCCGGTGCGCGGGTCGATCGGGGCCTTCTCGACGCCGAACTGATCGGAGATGCGCATCTCCATGTTGGCGTCGTCGATCCAGAGCCCCTTGTAGCCCTTGGCGAGCTCGAGGCGGGCCTGGGCGATCCACTCGGCGCGGAAGGCCGGATTGCCGATGTCGCCGGCGAACTGCGGGCAGGAGCCGTTGGCGCAGCCCCACGGGATGGCCATCCGGTTGCCGGCGGCGTCCTTGAGCACCCAGTCCGGGTGTGCGGCGAGCGTCGCGGAGTCGTTGGCGTAGACGGCGTAGAGGTCCTTGTAGACGATCGTCGGCGGAGCCCAGATGAGCTTGGAGTCGAAGAACCCCGTGTGCGCGACGGCGCCCCACATGTGCTGGCGCATCCAGCCGGACTCGACGAGGCCGGACGTGTTGATCCAGTTGTCCCAGCTCGACTCGAGGCGACCGACGTAGCGGGTGTTGCCGACGCCGAGGCCCGGTCCGTCGCCGGCGTTCGCCATGGCCTTCGGGTTGAGCCCGGCCACGGGCTGCTTGTTCTTGACCGTCAGCGCGCGCTTGATCGAGACGTTCCAGTACCTGCCGCTGGCCTTGACCTTGGCCTTGATCGCGAAGCGGTACTTACCGTCGAGATAGGACTTCGTCGCCCACGTGCAGGTGGAGGTGCGCGAGCCCTTCTTGACCTTCAGCTTCTTCGTCTTCGGCTTCTTCGCGGAGAGCGGGCCGGTGACGGTGATCGAGACGGACTTGTTGGCGGCCGGGAACTTGACCGCGCACTTCTTCTTGCCCGAGAGCGTGCCCGTGAGGACCTTCGAGGTCGACGGGGCGACGATCTTGGACTTCGAGAGGAGCTTGGGGGCTTTCTTCGAGGCCGCGGCGGCCTGCGCGGCCGGCGCGATGGACAGCACGGTGAGGAGCGCGGCCAGCGCAAGCATCAGCTTGCGGGCAACGCCCGAGAGGGACCGCACGCGTCCGGCCTCGGGGGAGGAGACGAGCATCGGCGTCAGGCTACAGAGCGTGGCGACGGAAACGAACGGGTCGGGCCCGTTCGCGGTGACTGTGTGCGCGACGGCACTCCGGCAAGGGGACATGGTCGCTCACTTCCGCGGTCTGCGGGCAGGTCCTCCCCCGTCGTTTTCCGCGAAGATGCCTCCATGCAGCCCTCTGCCTTGATCACCGGCGCCTCCAGCGGCATCGGCCTCGCCATCGCCCGCATGCTGATCGGCGAGGGGTACGGCCTCACCGTCGTCGCCCGCCGGCCCGAGAAGCTCGAGGCTGCGCGCGCCGAGCTCGAGGCGCTCGGCGGCGACGTGATCGCGGTCGCCGCGAACCTCACCGACGAGGCCTCGATCGTCGAGGCGGTCGAGGCGCACAAGGCGAAGTTCGGGCGCCTCGACCTGCTCGTCAACAACGCCGGCGTCGGCATCGGCCAGCCGGTCGACGCGATCACCACGAAGCACTTCGACCTGCAATTCGACACGAACGTGCGGGCCGCGTTCCTCTTCTACCGCGAATGCGTGGGCCTGCTCAAGGCCTCGGCGGCCGAGACCGGCGTCTCGCGGGTGGTGAACACCTCGTCGATCACCGCGCTCTCCCCACAACCGTGGCTCTCCGCCTACAGCGCGACGAAGGCGGCGGTCCGCAGCCTCACGATCTCCATGAACAAGGAGCTCGGCACGAGCGGCGTGCATTCGACGGCGCTCTGCCCGGGCTTCGTGGAGACGCCGATGACCGAGTTCGCGCAGGGCGGTGTGCCGGCCGAGCAGATGATCCGCCCGGAGGACATCGCCGGCGCCGTGAAGATGCTGCTCGGCCTCTCGCAGTACTGCATCGTTCCCGAGATTCCCTTCATCCGGCCCGGTGAAGACGCCGTCTGAGGCTGGCGCGAGCGGCTCCTCGGCCACCGTGACCACCTCCCCCGCCAGCGCGCCAACGCGCGCTCTTCGCATCGCTCTCGGCTCCTTCGGCGAGGCCGGGCACACGTTCCCCGTGATGGCGCTCGCGCGCGAGCTGAAGTCGCGCGGCCATGAGGTGATGGTGCACACCTGGCATCGCTGGCAGCCGGAGATCGAGGCGGAGGGGTTGCGGTTCGCGAAGGCCCCCCAATACGACCTGGATCCGGCCACCGGCACGTACCTGCCGCCCTACGAGGCGGTGCGCCGCGCCGTCCTCGACTGCGAGGACGAGTTCCGGGCGTTCCGCCCCGACGTCGTGGTCGCCGACGTCCTCACGAACACCCCCGCGCTCATCGCCGAGCGGATCGGCGTGCCGAGCGTGACGCTCGTGCCGCACGTCTACCCCATCTCCGATCCGGGGATGACGCCCTATTCCGCCGGTATGCGCAACCCGCGCACGCCGGTCGGACACGCCTTTTGGCGTCGGTTCAACCTGATGATGGAGCCGGGCTACCGCCAGGGCGAGCGTGAGTACGAGGAGCTGCGGATCGCCCTCGACCTGCCGCCTGCGCCCGGCCCGATGCCGACGCTGAGCCGCGAGCTCACGATCATGGCGACGTTTCCCCACCTCGAGTACGACCGCGCCTGGCCCGCCTGGGCGAAGGTCTCCGGGCCGCTCCTGTGGGAGCCGCCGCACGGCCACACGGAGCTGCCACCGGGCGACGATCCGCTCGTGCTCGTGGCCCCGTCGACGTCGAAGGATCCCGAGCAGCGCATGCTCCGCGCCGCGATGCGCGGGCTGGCCGACGAACCGCTCCGCGTGCTCGGCACCACCAACCGCCGCCAGGTGATGCAGCCGCTGCTCGTCGGCAAGCAGTCGAGGCTCGTGCCGTGGGTGCGCTACGGCCAGGTGATGCCCGAGGCCGACGTGGTGATCTGCAACGGCGGCCACGGCACCGTCGCCCGCGCCATCGCCTCCGGCTGCGCCGTGCTCGTGGTGCCCGACGATGGCGATCAGCGCGAGAACGCCCTTCGCGTCGCCCACTCCGGGGCCGGCCTGCGCCTCCCCCGCCGTTGGACCTCGCCGAAGAACCTCCAGCTCGCCGTGCGACGGCTCGTCTCCGATGGTCGGTACATCGAACGGGCCCGCGAGATCTCCGCCTGGCACACCGCGAACCCGGGCCACGAGACCGCCGCGAACCTCATTGAGGAGCTCGTGGCGAAGAAGACTGCCGCGAACGCCTGAGGTAGGCCGAGAAGGTCGCGGCTCCCGGCGACCGAGGTGCGGACCCCAGCCTCTCTGCGTTGCGGCCGCTCAGAGGTGCCAGGGGCGCGCGTCGCGTTCGGCATCGGATTCGGGTTCCTCGCCGCGGAACTTCAGCAGCCGGTGGATCTCGCGCAGCAGCCAGCCCCAGAGGACGATCGGGACGACGCTCGCCGCAAGGATCCAGCCGATCGGCAGCGTGACGACGGCCGCCAGCGTGAGGATCGCCGTGAGCGCAGCGACCGCGACCATCACCACGAGCTTGCCCACGTCCGGCTCGTTGGAGCCCGAGGCGGTCATGCGTTCACGTCGGCGGGCATCCGGTCAGTCTGACCGGTCGGGGCCCCGAGCCGCCGGTCCGCGGCTCTCACGTGGCTCGCGCTGAAACGACACGCGTAGGAACCTTTGCACGGCACCAGAACGACGAAGGCGCCCCGGGGGGGCGCCTTCGGTGAGCTGGGAGGGCGGGACTCGAACCCGCAACCACTCGATTAACAGTCGAGAGCTCTGCCATTGAGCTACCTCCCAAGGTCCCCGCCAACGAGGCGGGGGCGCTCATAGTATCGGCACGCGCGGCTTCGCGTTGACTCGTTGCCACCACGCTCGGCGCAGCGACCCTCGTGCTCCTCTCGGACCCCGAGAAAACGAGGCGTTACGCCGGTTTCCGGCGCTGCAAGGATCGATGCCGGGATGTCCCCCCGCTCGGCCCCCTCGCGCGGAACCGCAAGCACCAGATTGACAGTCGACGGCCGTGGATCCGTCGCGAACCGTCAGATGATCGACTCGTCGAAGGCGTCGTCGAGGCGCTTGCGTGCCTGCCGCACCTCCTCGGCGAGGGAGTCGGTCGATTCGCCCCGCCGGCGCATCTCGGTGGCGACGCGCTCGAGGCGGCGCAGCGAGAGCTGGGCGAGCTCGACCTCGAGCGTCGCCATGCGGGCGTCGCTCGTTCCCGATCGCATGATGATGTCGCGGGCGACCGAAGCGAGGAAGTCGTCGTGCGGAAGCTGACCGCCTTCGTCGCCGCCCGACTTGAACCACTCGGCGACGGAGCGCACGTGGGGCACGCGCAGGTCTTCGGGATCGAGCGCCGCCAGGTGGTCGCGCCCGGCCTTGCCGAGACCGATCATCAGCGCCAGGAGGGCGCGCTCCTGGTCGTCGTACGGATCCAGACGGCGCGGCGCATGGTGGACGCGTTCGTCATGACGGTCGTTTCCGCCACCTCCTGGACCGCCGGAGCCGCCGCGGGCGGGACCGCCGCGCCCGGCGTCCGGGTAGGCGCCGGGGTCGGGCTCGTCGTAGCCGCCCGGCGCATTCGACGGCCGACCTCGGCCGCCGTTGCCCCCGCCGAACCCGCCGCCACCCTGGCCGGGTCCACCGCGACCGCCCTGCGGCGGCCCGTAGCCGCCGCGGCCACCCTGCTGCGCCGACGCT
>JAURVW010001006.1 GCA_030655275.1 Solirubrobacteraceae bacterium | reverse complement strand
CGCCGGGTCGGCCCTCTAGATATCGGGCCTGGACCCCATGCCTTGAGCGCATGAAACGAATATGGACGTTCTGTGGACACCCGCCCGGGCGCGAAGCCGATGGACGATCCGCCTGGGGTCTGGACCTGAGTGGTTTCATGGAGCGTCGATGCCCCGGTTCCGCCCCCTCAAGCACCACTCCGCGGAGGTGTGGGCGTCCATCGCCGCAGCCGGTGCGGCCGGCTCGCTGCTGCGGTACGTGATCTCGGCCGAGGGCGGCTGGGGCACGATCGTGCTGGCCAACGTGTTCGGCTGCGCGGTGCTCGGCGTGCTCGTCGCGCGTGGGCGCGTGACCCCGGCGCTCGCCGTCGGCTTCTGCGGCGGCCTCACCACCTTCTCGGGCGTCTGCGCCCAGGCGTTGGCCGCAGCGCAGGGCCACCCGGTCGGCGCGCTCTCCGTCGACGGCGGGCTCGTGGCGCGCCTCCTGCCGGGTGCCCTCGTCCTCCTGGCGGTGAACGGGGTCGCCGGGCTCCTCGCCTTCGTGGTCGCGCGCCGGCTGGCCCGTCCGGCCGGCGGGTCTCACCGAACGATGCCGTCATGACCCTCACGGCCGCGGTCCTCTCCGCCATCGGGGGCGGCGCCGGCGCCTCCGTGCGGGCCTACGTGCTCGCCGAGGCGGAGCTCGCCGGCGTCCAGCGGCTCGATCGCGCGATCGCGGCCGTGAACGTGATCGGCAGCACCCTCGCCGGGATGCTGCTCGCGGCCGGCCTCTCCCCCGCGCTCCTGGCCCTCCTGCTCACGGGCGTGCTCGGCGGCTTCACCACCCTCTCGAGCTGGATCTCGGCCCTCACGACACAGAGGCCGCCCGAGGAGCGCACGCGTGCACTGCTCTGGGCGGCCTCTGATCTGCTCGCGGGGCTTGCCGGTGCCGCCGCGGGGTATTGGGTGGTCAGCGCGCTGGGCTGACCTGCTCGGTCGGGCTACTTGACGAGGACGATGTCCTTGCCGACGGCGAGCGTCTTCTTGCTGGCCGTCTCCGTCGCCGCTGCGCGGAGCATGAGCTTGGACTTGTTGGCCTTCTTCACGTAGCGCTGGTACTTCTTGGGCACCTTCACGACGAACTTGTAGGTCCCGGGCTTCTTGATCACGAGCTTGCCGGATGCCACCGCGAGCGGCGCGTTCTTCTTCGGCTTGAGCTTGAGCTTCTTGGCCGTCTTCGCGTCGAAGAAGCCCTTCATGGAGATGACGCCGGCGCCGTTGGCGGTCACCTTCACGGCGATGCCCTTGATGGCCTTCTTGCCCTTCTGCTTGGCGGCCACGCTGAGCTTCACCTGGAAGCCGGTCTCGAGCGTTCCCACGTCGGACGGCGGGGTGTCGTCCGTCGGCGGGGCGAGCGCGACCTTCGGCGAGGCGACCTCGTTCGGCGTCACGGCGGTGGGCGGGAAGATGGTCGCATCGACGCCCTTGCCGAGCACCGGCGGGATCTCACCGACGGGCGTCGGGACGAAGCCGCCCGGGCCGGGCGTCGCCTTCGGCGTCGGCACCGGCGTCGGGCCCACGCCCGTCGGCGGGGTCACGACGGCGGGGTTGGCGACCGCGATCATCGTGAACGCATCGGCCTTGGCGCCGGTCGAGCCGGTCACGCGGAGCTTCACCTGCACGTTGGAGATGTTCGGGTAGGCCCGCGAGACGACCGATCCGACGGTCTCGTAGGTGGTGTTGCCATCGAGGTCCCACTCGTACTTGGTGATCGCGCCGCCGACCTCGGAGTCGGTGGAGGAGCGACCGTCGAAGGTGACGCTGTCGCCAGGCTTCGGCGTGTTGCTCGAGGCCTTGATGACGCCCTTCGGCGGTGCCGCGACGACGATCGACATGGTGGCGATGTCCGACCTGCCGCTGTTGTCGGTCACCCTGACGTTGACCGTCTTGGTGCCGGTCTCGTCGAAGGTCTTCGTGTAGGTCGGAGCCGTGGTGCCGAGAACCTCGAAGTCGGTGGCACCGTCGAGGTCCCAGTCGTAGGAGACGATCGTGCCGTCCGGGTCCGTCGACTCGCTGGCATCGAAGACCACGGGCTGTCCGAGGACGGCCGGGGAGGCGTTGGCCCCCAGCTTCGCGACCGGCGGCTTGTTGGAGACGGTCACGATGAAGGACTTCACGGCCGTGGCGCCGACGTTGTCGGTCACCTTCACGCGCACCACGTGCGGGCCGGAGGTGGTCCAGCTGTAGGTGGTCGTCGGGCCTTCGCTGGTGGTGACCTCGAAGACGCCGTCGCCGTTGAAGTCCCAGGCGTACTGGGCGATCGTGCCGTCCGGATCGGAGGCGTTGGCGTTCAGGGTGCTGAGCTGGCCGGCCTCGGGCGAGGCGGGCGTCACGGACGCACCGGACAGGACCGGCGGCCGGGTGACGAACGCGTCGACCTCCTTCACGGCGGTCTGGTTGTCGTTGTCCGTCACGCGGAGGGAGACCTTGATCTTGCCCTGCGGTCCGCCCGGGTACTCGATCGTCGGCACCGCTCCCGTGCTGACCCACTCCCCGGCGGCGCCGGCGAGCTTCCACTCGTACTTGGTGATCTTGCCCGCGGCGTTGCCGGCGTTGTTCTTGCCCGGGTCGACCGACTCGGAGGCGTCGATCACGGTCTTGGGCAGCTGGGCCGTCGGAGCCGGGTTGAGGATGAGCGGCTGCGGGGCGATCTGCGGCACCGGAACACGACCGCACTCGGCGGTGGCGAGATCCATCGACCAGCCATCGACCTGTCCGACGCGCTCGCCGTTGCCGGCGCGGCCACTGCCCGCTCGCGAGAGTCGGTTGCTACGCGCGGTGTTGTTCTCGTGCACGTCGCGGACCTCGAGGGTCCAGGCCTTGGGGCCCTTGGCGTCCTCGCCGTTGAAGGCGGAGAGCTTCTCGTCCGGGACCACCGACATGTTCTGGAACTGGCCCGAGACGGTGTTCGCCGCGGTCGTCGCCGAGTCGCTGAAGGTGACGTTGGTGAGCGTCTTCTGGGTGTTGTCGCCCGAGCGGCTCCACACCTTCACGCGTGTGCCGGCCGGGGAGACGAGCGTGATCTCGTACCACTTGAGCGAGTACTCGTGCGAGATCGAGTCGAGGTGCACGCGCACCGACTTCACCTTGCCGGTCGCCGTGACGTCGACCTGCGACTCGACGGTCGCGGTGTCCTCGACGATGTCGCCGACGTCGTCGGAGACGTAGTTCGTGTGCGGGCCGGCGACGCCGGTCGGGATGGTCAGCGGGTAGGTGCCGGTGCCGTCCGGGCCGTTGACGGAGGCCGTGACCGGGGCGTTCGTGCCGCAGACGAACTGGCTGCCGAGCTGCACGACGAACGGCGAGGCCGGGAAGACGTAGTCGTAGGAGGGCTTGCCGGGGAGCGACTGCAGGTAGGTGGGGGTCGCGACGTTCGATCCGGGGGGCGCGGCGATGGTGCCGTTGCCGCCGTTGAACGGAACGTCGCCGACCTTCCAGACGGGCGTGACGTTGACCGACTCGCCCGGGCCGAGGATGCCGTCGTTGAGGGCGGTGCCCTCGACGTTGACCTCGTCGAGCCGGAGATCCGGGGCCGCCGCCGCGGCAGACGGCAGGACGGCGAACGCACTCAAGAAGGTGGCCAGGAGGAAACGGGTGCGGGGTCGCGGCATGTCCTCCCTATCGGCGCATCCGTATGTGAGCCGTATGCGGGTCGGCACCCGGTCGATGACGGGGGGTCGGCCTTCCGTCCACCCAGGCGCCTCCAACATGCTGAAAACCGGGGTGAGGCCGATTCGCGCGGGTTTTCCGGGGGACGAGGCGCTCAGACGAGCGCCGGCGCGCCTACGCGCTCAAGCCGGTCAGGCGCCGGGGAAGACGCCGGCGGCCTGCGCGTCCAGGCCCGGCGTCCACTCGCCGGAGCCCTCGCACCACGGGCACGCGACGCTCACCTGTTCGCCGCCGCGGGCAGCGAACACCTTGCCGGTGGCACGGCAGGCGGAGCAGGGCTGCGGGCCGGTCTCCTCCGGCTGCGGTGCTTTGTCGCGAGCGGGGCGGCGGGCAGTCGGCATTGCCGAGGATGGTAGCCGCCCGGCCGCGTGGAGGACCGGCGATCGGTCATCTAGGCTCGCGGCTGTGTCCGCCGCCGGCCGTTTCGCCCCGTCGCCGTCGTCTGACCTCCACCTCGGCAACCTGCGCACCGCGCTCCTGGCCTGGCTCGCCGCCCGGTCCCAGGGCGCTCCGTTCCATCTGCGGGTCGACGATCTCGACGCGGGTCGGTCGCGGCCGGAGATCGCCGATCGCCAGCTCGCCGATCTCGCGTCGCTCGGACTCGACCACGACGGGCCGGTGCCGCGGCAGTCGGATCGCCTGGAGCGTTACGCGG
>JAURVW010001004.1 GCA_030655275.1 Solirubrobacteraceae bacterium | reverse complement strand
CCACCGACGGCGACCGCGACCTCCCCCACGCGCGCGGCCTCCTGGGCCAGGCCGTCCGCGTGCTCGATCGAGGTCGTCAGCTCGCTGCGCACCGGCGCGCCCCCGGCCCGCAGCCCGTCGGTGACGCGCGCGACGACCTCGGCCGCCTGGCCGCGCCCGGAGGTCGGGTTGGCGATCAGCACGAACGACCGCTCGCCGGCCGCGACGCCGGGCTCAGTCATCGGCGCGGGCGACCAGCACGCCCGGGTTCAGGATGCCGGCCGGGTCGAGCTCGTCCTTGATCGCACGGAGCACCCGCAGGCCGACGTCGCCGACCTCGGCGCCGAGCCACGGACGATGGTCGGTCCCGACCGCGTGGTGGTGCGTGATCGAGCCGCCGGCGCCGACGATCGCGTCGCCGATCGCCTGCTTGGCCGCCGCCCACTGCGCGAGCGGATCGTCGGCCTGTTTGCAGACGATCGTGAAGTAGAGCGATGCGCCGGTGCGGTACACGTGCGAGATGTGGCAGAGCACGATCGCGGGGGTGCCCGCGCCGCTCAGCGACTCGACGGCCGCGGCGCGCACCGCCTCGTAGAGCCCCGGCAGCGCGGCCCAGTCGGTCGTCGTCTCGACGGTTTCGACCAAGCCGCCGACGTCGAGCAGCGCATCGCGCAGGTACGGGCCGTGGAAGCGGCCTTCGAGCCACTGGTCGCCGAGCTCGTCGCCGAGGGACGAGGCGCCGGCTGCTTTCAGGACGGGGGCCGCGGCGGCCCGCCGAGCATCGTTCTGCTCGGCCGTGCCCTCGAATCCGAGCATCACGTAACACCCCTGGGCGGTCTGCTCTCCGGCCGCCTTGGCGTTTGCGAGGCCGACGCCCGTCTCCATCTCGTCAGAGAGCCGCGCGATCGTCGGCAGTGCCCCGCCCTGGGCGAGCGCACGCAGCAACTCGACGCCCTCGGCGAAGCTCGGCACCTGCCAGCCCTCGTAGCGGCGCACGGCCGGTGCGGCGCGCACCGCGACGGTCACCTCGGTCACCACGCCGAACGCGCCCTCCGAGCCGATCGCGACGTGCCGCAGATCGGGCCCGGCGGCGTTGTGTGGTCCGCGCCCGAGGGTCCAGGTGCCGGTCGGCGTCGCCAGCGTGAGGGCGACGATCATCTGGTCGAAGCGGCCGTACCCTGCCGACGCCTGCCCGCTCGAGCGGGTGGCCGCGTACCCGCCGAGCGACGCGTGCTCGAAGGACTGCGGGAAGTGCCCGAGCGTGAGCCCGTGCGGCGCGAGGAGCGCCTCGGCCGCGGGGCCGCGCACGCCGGGCTGGAAGGTCGCGGTCATCGAGGTCTCGTCGATGCGCACGAGGGCGTCCATGCGGCGCAGGTCGAGAGCGATCGTCGCGGCGAACCCGTCGGCCTCGGGGGCCAGGCCGCCGACGACGGAGGTGCCGCCGCCGAAGGGCACGACGGCGACGTTCTCCTCGGTGCAGGTCGCGAGGATCGCGAGGACGTCGTCGTGCGAGGCCGGCGTGAGGACGGCATCCGGAGCATCGGTGAGGTCGCCGCCGCGGATCTTGAGGAGGTCCGGCGTGCTCTTGCCGCGGGTGTGGGCGACGCGATCGGCGTCCGTCGTCGAACAGGCGTCCGGGCCGACGATGACCTCCAGCCGGGTCCGTGCATCCTGGGCAAGCCGGGACGGCGCCGGCGTCGGCGGTGCTCCGGGGGCGGTGGGCTCTCCATCGATCCCGAGCGCTTGGGACAGCAGCCCGCGGATCGAATCGGGCAGCGGGGCGTGCCCCTCGGCCGTTCCCCAGCCCCACCAGACCATCGAGGAGCCCACGCGCGATTCGGTCGTCATTGATACAGTGTTACACGGAATGCCACTTCGTCACATCACCGGGTCGACGCACGGTGGGCTCCCGAGTTCCACCGACCCGCGCCCCTCGGCCGCCGAACGGGGCCAGCTCGACTCGAATGGCGTCGTCGTCGAGGAGCCGACGACCACCCGCAGCGCCCGGCGGGTCGACGACGAAGCAATCCTGCTCGCGGCCCGCGAACTGGTGCTCACCCGCGGCCTGGAGCGCACCACGCTCACCGACATCGCTCGCGAGGCGGGCCTGAGTCGCATGACGGTCTATCGCCGCTGGGCCGGCCTCCCCGAGCTGCTCGGCGCGATGATGCAGCGCGAGTGGGAGCACGTGCTCGCGCTCGACCCGGCCGAACTCGCGAGCCGCGTCGAGGCCGCGCCCGATGCGCGCGCGTTCCTCGTCGACGTCGTCGCCCGGGCCACCGGGGAGCTTCGCGGCAGCGAGCTGCTCCGACGGATCGTGATCGCCGAGCCGCACCTCCTCACGCCCTATCTCGTCGAGCGTTCGGGCACGATGCACCGCCTTGCGCGCTCGCTCATCGCCCAGGGGGTCGCGATCGGACAGAGCGCCGGCACCATCCGCGCCGGCGACCCTGAACTGCTCGCCACGGCGGTCGTCCTCACTGCGCAGTCGTGGATGGTGTCGCTCGGAGCCGGTGGCGCCGGGCAGGACCCGCAGGTACTCGACGCCGAGCTCCGATTCCTCCTCGACCGCTACCTCGCGCCCGTCGGCGCGACCCCGACCGACTTCGAGAGCACGCCCTGATGCGACTTCGCCGCCTTCCACTGCTCGGCGATCCCGTCCGCAGCGAGGCCTCGAAGCTCACGGCCGGCCGTCGCGCGCGAGAGCTCGGCGCCGCCCTGAACGCCGCACGCCCGTTCGACGTGGTCGTGATCGGCGGCGGCGCGACCGGCACCGGCGTCGCCCTCGACGCCGCCTCGCGTGGACTCTCGACGGTCCTGGTCGAGGCCCACGACCTCGCATTCGGCACGAGCCGCTGGAGCTCGAAGCTCGCGCACGGCGGCCTGCGGTACCTGGCGACCGGCGACGTGGGCGTCGCGCACGAGAGCGCGATCGAGCGCGGCACCCTGCTGCGGATCGCGCCCCACCTCGTGCGCGGGACGCCGATGATGCTGCCGCTCCTCCCCGGCGTCGCCGCCAAGAAGGCGCGGCTGATGGGGCTCGGGTTCGTCGCCGGCGACCTGCTGCGGCGCGCGGCTGGCACGCCGGGCTCAGAACTGCCGTCGCCGCGTCGATTGCGACCTGCGGCGACCGCCGCGCTGGCTCCCTCCCTCCCGACGGCCGGGCTGCGAGGCGCGTACCTGATGCACGACGGCCAGCTCACCGACGATGCTCGCCTCGTCGTGGCGATCGCCCGCACCGCCGCGGGCCACGGCGCCTCCGTCCTCACGCGGGTGCGCGCGACCGCGGTCACGGCCGCCGGCGTCGAGGTGAGGGATGAACTCACCGGTGCGACCGGCACGATCGCAGCGCGCGCCGTGGTGAACGCGACCGGTGTGTGGGGCGCGAGCGTCGCGCCGGAGCTCGAACTCCGACCGAGCCGCGGCACGCACGTGGTGCTCGATGGTGCTGCCCTTCCGGGCCTGCGCGCAAGCCTCACGCTTCCGTACCCCGGCGAGCGCAACCGCTACCTGCTGGTCCTGCCGCAGCCGGACGGCCGCATCTACCTCGGCCTCACCGACGAGGCCGTCGAGACGATCGAGGACGTCCCAACCCCGCAGCCGTGGGAGATCGAGGAGATGGTGGCGGCGCTCGGCACCGTGCTCGGGGCGACGGTCGACCCGTCGCACGTGCTCGGCGCCTTCGCCGGCCTACGACCGTTGCTGGCGGGTACCGCAGGCAAACCCAGCGGCGACGACAGCAGCGGAGCGCGCGGCGACGCCGGCAGCGAGCCGACCGCCACCGCCGACCTTTCGCGCGACCACGCCATCGTGCGAGGCGAGCACGGCCTCGTGAGCGTGGTCGGCGGCAAGCTGACGACCTACCGACGCATGGCCCAGGACGCCGTCGATGCCGCGGTCGATCACGCTGCCCTCTCCCCCGCCTCCGGCTGCCGCACCGCGACCTTGCCGCTCATCGGCGCAGCCCCGCGCGCGCACCTCGCCGCGCTGCCATTCCCTCCGCTCCGCGTCGCCCGCTTCGGCACCGAAGCGGCGGTCGTCGCAGCGATGGAACGAACCCAACCCGACCTGGCCGAGGAGATCGCTCCCGGCGTCGGCGTCACGCATGCCGAACTGCGCTTCGCCGTCGAGCGCGAAGGCGCCCTCGACGCTGCCGACCTCCTCGACCGCCGATTCCGAATCGGACTTGTCCCAGCGCAGCGCGAGGCCGCACTGCCGGCCGCCGAAGCCGCGATCGGCGCTCGGTCTCGGACCTGAGAATCGCTGGGGTTCCTCAGCGACCGGCGCAGTCGGGCGACGAGGTGACTCCTCGAGGTGTCGCTTGCCCTGGGCGGCCCGAGTCTTCCGTAAACGATCCAAGGCGTCGCGGTTACGTGATGGGCCGTGCCTGTCGATCCCGGTGACCCCGCACGGACAGGCATCGTCTTGCAAACGCTGCAGCCGCCGGGCTCGACGTTCCGAAGAAGAGCCACGAGCCGGAGCGGTGAGGCGTTGCTCGCCAGCTGAACGAGCGGTCCGTCGTGCCAGCGCGGGGCCCCGGTGCCCCGCGCTCCCGGCCCACCGGGGAGCCACCGATCACGAGAGGTATCGACGGCTTGGGTCTAGCTGCCAGCGTCGGCCGCTCGCCGACTGATGGCCTTCCACTCGCGGGAGTCCAGGGGACTGGCGCCATACAGGCCGGTGCCGTTGCTGCTCGTGAGCTTGCCGGTGATCACTGCGCGGGCGGGCAACTTCACGCGCCATTGCGGACAATCGATTGCACGCCCCGACGTCTCGGCGCCGAGGCTCGTATCGCCGGGGGCCTGCTTCTCCAGAACGGTCGGCTGCGGCGCCCCACCCCGGAACCTTGCCTCGGTGCGCCACGGCGCGTCGGCCCGTTCGCGGTGAGCGATGAACTGCAGGGCAAATCCGAGGCGGCCCTCGATGTTCGCGTCGAGCCGGACCGCGTCCGGGACGAAGCAGCGCCTTGGATCGAACGCGCTCCGCGGCCACGTGGGCCTCACCGTCAACTCTCGCCCGAGCCCGCTGACCCGCAGAATGAGTTGGACCGGCAGGTCCTCACCGATTCGGTCGTCGCCGCCGTTCTCGATCGAGAGCAGAAACTGACCGTCAAGCGGATACTTCGTCACGTTCTCCGGAGCTTGGCGCCCGCCATGGCTGTAGAACCACGCGCCCGCCGCCGCGAGCGCCACGATTCCCAGCCCGGTCCACGGCGCCCAACGACGTGCTCGAGAGCGACGGCCACCGTCGGCGGACCCAGGTTCGCTTCGAAGCGTCGCGTGTTCCATCCCTTGAATCTGTCAGATCGCGCAACGGCGGCCGGTGGCGCCGAACAGGTCGCCGCGAGAAGCGTGCCCGGGCCGTTCAAGCGTCGGCGCGCGGACCGCTCAGGCGCCGGCGGCTTCCCAGCTCGCGTAGGCCGCGGCGACGCGGTCCTTCGCGGCGGTGTGGCGCTTCGTCGCGTCGGGCGCGCGCTTGGGATCGGCCCAGATGGCGGGATCGGCGATCTCGTCCTCGATCGTGGCGAGGGCTTCCTCGGCCCGCTCGACCTCGCGTTCGAGCTTCGCCAGCTCCTTCGCCCCGGCCTTGCGCGCGGCGTTCGAAGCCGCGCTGCCACCCTTTGCCCCGCCGTTGCCATTGGCCTTCGCCTTCACCGCTCCGTTGCCGTTGCTGCCCGAGGCCTTCGACTTGGCGGTGCCGTTGCCGTTTCCACCAGAAGCGCCAGCCGTCGCGCCGCTGCCGGCCGCGCCCGCCGATGCGAGGCGGCGCGCCTCGACGGCCTTGCGCAGCTCGGCACGCTCCTCGCGCCCATCCATGTAATCGACCCAGTCGCCCATGTGGGAGACGAGCGCCTGGTCCTCGATCGCGACCGTGCGGGTACCGACGGCCTCGAGCAGGGCCCGGTCATGGGTGACGAGGATGATCGCGCCCTCGAACGACTGCAGCGCCGACTCGAGCGCCTCGCGGCTCTCGATGTCGAGATGGTTGGTCGGCTCGTCGAGCACCAGCAGATTCGCCCCGGACGCGACGAGGCAGGCGAGGCCGAGTCGCTGGCGCTCGCCACCGGAGAGCGTCGCGACCTCCTTCTGAGAGTCCTCTCCGGAGAAGAGGAACTGGCCGAGGAGGGAACGCGCCCCACCCGGCGTGAGGCCGGTCTTGCGGACGCACGCCTCGGCGACGGTGCGGGCGGTGCCGTACTCGATCTCCTCCACATGCTGGGAGAGGTATCCGAGCTTCACGCCGTGCCCGGTGAGGAGCTTGCCATCGGCGAGCTCGCGGCTACCGGCGAGCGTGGCCACGAGCGTGGACTTGCCCGCGCCGTTGGGCCCGACGAGGCAGACGTGCTCGCCGCGCTCGAGATAGAAGTTGGCGTTCTTGATGAGCGTGCGGCCGGGCACGTCGACCTGGCCATCGGTGAGCTCGTAGATCACCTTGCCGGAGCGCTCGGGCGTCTTGAAGTCGAACGAGAGCCCCGCGCCGTCCTTCGGATCGGACGTGACGCGAGCAGCCTCGAGCTTGTCCTTCTGCTTGACCTTCGACTGGGCCTGCTTGGCCTTCGTCGCCTTCGCGCCGAACCGGTTGATGAAGCGGTCGAGGCGGTCGATCTCGGCCTGCTGCTTGGCCATCTGGCGGTTGAGGTTGAGCTCGCGCTGCGCCTTCTCCTTGCGCCACATCGACCACGTGCCCTTGAAGAAGTTCGCGCGACCGCCTTCGAGCTCGAGGATCGAGTTGCCCACGGCCTCCAGGAACCAACGGTCGTGGGCGACCATGATCACGGCCGCGTCGAGCGACTTGATCTTCTCCTCGAGCCACTCGAGCGACTCGAGATCGAGGTGGTTGGTCGGCTCGTCCAGGAGCAGGATGTCGGGCTCGCAGGCGAGGGCTCGGGCCAGCGAGGCACGGGTGAGCTGGCCACCGGAGAACGAGGAGAGCGGCCGCGGGCGGGCTTCCTCGGCGAACCCGAGCGCGTTGAGGATCTGCGCGGCGCGGTCGCGCCAGCCGTAGCCGCCGGCCGCTTCGAAGCGGGCGTAGACGGTGCCATAGCGCTCGATGGCGGCTTCGTCGCCTTCGGCCATCTTGGCCTCGAGGCCCGCGAGCTCCTCCTCCAGGGCGATCTGCTCCGTGCAGAGCGAGAGCGCGTACTCCTCGAGCGTGAGGGTCTGGTCGCGGGGCGGGCGCTGGTCGTGCAGCGCCATCCGGGCGTTCTTCTCGATGATGATCCGGCCACCGTCGATCGACTCCTCGCCCGCGAGCATGCGCAGGAGCGTGGTCTTGCCGGCGCCATTGCGCCCGCCGATCACGAGACGGTCCCGCCGCTCCAGCGAGAGGGAGATCTTCTGGAAGAGCGGCTTGCCGTTGATGTCCTTGGAGAGTTCAGATCCGATGACGACGGCCACGGTCCAACTGTAGAAGGCATGGGCCGGCCGGGGCGGCGCGGCCTCGGCGAAGACGTCGGTCGTTTCGGCGAGAGGACTGCAGCGGGCCGTGACGTGTGCTGACGGTCACATCAAAGGGCGTGCGGTGATTTACCGCAATCTGACTGGAACGTGAACACCACCGCGCAGAAGTGGTGGTCATACCCTTTTCCGGTTGAAGTGGTCACACCAGATGCCGATGGTGGTCTCAAGCGGTACCACTTGCCGCACTTCACGCCAGAACGATCGATCACCATGCCGCTTCGCAAGTCCGGAACCATCATCACCAGCGCCGCCTCTGCCGCCGCCTAGCCCGGCCACCAGCCTTCTCCGCGCGTCTTCCCCCAACGCGCACCGCTCCACGGGGGCGGGTCCTCGGACTCGCCCCCAAGACTTCTCCGCGCGAGTTCCCCCGATCGCGCACCGCTCCACAGGGGCGGGTCCTCGGATCCGCCCCCAAGACTTCTCCGCGCGAGTTCCCCCGATCGCGCACCGCTCCACGGGGGTGGGCCCTCGGGCCCACCCCTCAAACTTCCGCTAGGCCGCGAGTTCCTTCTTCAGGAACGTCGCGACCGTCGGGAAGATCGCCGGCCGGCGCTTCGTGAGGCCCTTCGCGCCACCGAACATCGTCCCGGACGACCACAGATGGTCGTTCTCGGGGTAGTAGTACCCCTGGCAGCCACCACCCTTCAGCTGCGCCTCTTCGCACGTGTCGCGTCCCCACGAGAACGACACGATGCTGTCGGCCTCGCCGTGGAACACCTGGATCGGCGGGTCGGCCTCGTCGTAGGCGGCCTTGCAGCCGTACTCCTTCGTCCACCGGCCACATTCGAAGCCGGAGATCCCGAAGGCGGCGCCGAGCTTCCAGCGCCGCGACGCGGGGGTCGCCTTGTCGCCGCCGCGCAGCGCGACGCGCATCGCCGTGATCGCGCCGGCCGAGTAGCCGCCCACCGCGTACCGGTCCTTCGTCTTCGTCGCCCCGAGTTCCTTCGCGTGGCGGCGGATGTACCGCATGGCCATCTGCGTGTCCTCCGTGGCCTCCTCGGCCGCGACGAGGATGTCGGCGGTCTTCGCGATCGGCGCGCCGTTGTTGCGCTCGCGCGGCACGAGCCGGTACTGGATGCTCGCGACGAGGAAGCCGGCGTTCGCCAGCTGCTCCGCGCCGACCCGCATGATCGTGCGGTTGCCCTCCACGAACCCGCCGCCGTGCAACAGGATCACGACCGGCGCGTCACGCTTGGGCGTCTTCCTGGACCGGAACAGGTCGAGCGCGAGCGACTGCCGTCCGGCGTCCGGGTTGAGCACCGACGTCGCCGAGCCGTAGGTCACGTCCAGCTTCGAACACGGCGACACGCACGGGTCCTCGTCGTTCAGGACGAACGCCGGGTCGTTCGGGTCGACGCCCTCCGGTGCCTTCGCTCCCGTCGCCGTCGGGGCCTCGTCGGCCGCTGGCGTGGGCTCGGGGACCGCCGTGCTCGACGGCGCAGCCGGTGACTGCGTCGCGAACGACGGCGCGGCCTCCGCCGGATTCGTCCGGCCCTTGCCGGACGTCGCGACGATCACCCCGCCGATCACCGCGAAGGCGACGAGGACCGACAGCAGGATCGTCGCGCGACGGCTCATCGGCCAGGCGCCGATGGCAGGCCGTGCCCGTGCCGCTGGAAATCGAGGAGGACGCGGTTCTCCTTCAGCGTGCGACGCTCGGTCTCTTCGAATTCTCGGAACAACCCCTTCACCTTTCGCAGGTTCGGCACAGGCCGTGACGCCAGGCTCGTCGCGATCTCGACCGCACGGTCGTGACATTCGGCCGCCGGCACGATCTCGAACGTGAGGTTCAGCGCCAGCGCGTCCTCCGCCGAGACCACCGGGCTCTGGAGGATCAGGTACCGCGCCTTGGCCAGACCGACGAGCGGCGTGAGCCGCGCCGGACCGACCGGCACGCCGAGCAGACCGCCCACCCACCGCAGCTTGAGGTTGTCGCCCGCGACCCGCAGGTCACAGGCGGCGGCCAGTTCCGCACCGGCGCCGACCGTGTTGCCGACCATCGCGCAGATCGTCACCGCCGGGCAGCTCTCGAGCGCCGCGTAGAGCGCCGCGAACTCGCTCATCCGCGAGATGCCGCCCTCCTCGTCGAGGACCTCGTTCACGTCGGCCCCGGCGCACAGCGCGGACGGGTCGGTCGACGAGAGCACCACGGCCGCCAGCTCGGGATCGTCGGACACCTCCCGAAGCATGTTCACCATCAGCCGGATCGACGCGCGGTCGAGTGCGCCGCGCACCTGCGGGCGGTTGATCCGAAGGACGGCGACGCCAGGAGAGGGACGTTCCAGCAAGACAGGTTCCACCCCGGTAGCATCCCACCCCGAGATGCGCCGAATCACCACCTCCATCACGACCCTCGTGTTCAGCCTGTTCTTCGCGGCGAACGCATTCGCGCAGGAGTCCGGCGCCGGGCAGCTCCACGCCACGGAGAAGACGATCACCGAGTTCGGTCTCGGCCTCATCGTCGGCTTTCCGATCTTCGTGTGGACGATGTCGCGCCTGCAGGGCGCCCTCGACAAGCGCAAGGACCGCAAGAAGGCGGCCTTCCGCAAGTCCAAGGGTGCAGCGGCCTGGAAGGGTGGCTGGTAGTCCCAGCCCCCGCGGCTTCGGCCGCAACCGATCTTCTCGAAGGCTCGCTCCGGCGAGCCTTCGTCGTTCCCGGGGCGGATCGCGCCCCGGCGGGCGCCTACGGCGCCGGGATCTCCGCCTGACCCGGCAGCGTCGCCGGGCGCTGGAGCTCGCCGAGGTCGGCGCGATCGAGGTCGGCGTCGGCGAACGACTTGGGATCCTCGAGTGGTTCGAGATGGGTCGTGATCGTCGCCGGCTCCAGGAACTCGCGCAGGTCGATCTCGAGGTGCTCGACGAGGTCGTGTCCCTGCTGCACCGTCCAGGCACCCGGCACCACGACGTGCACGGAGACGAACGTCCGCTGACCGGCGCGGCGCGTACGCAGCGCGTGGAACTGTACGTGCTCGGAGGTGTAGCGCTCGAAGATCGCGTTGACCCGGTCGAGGTCTTCGCCGTCGAGGCCGCGATCGAGCAGGCCGTCGGTCGACCGGCGGACGAGGCTCCAGCCGGCGACGACGATGTTCGCGGCGACCGCGAGCGCGACGATCGCATCGAGCGGCCCCCACCCCGTGATCACGACGAGCGCGACGCCGACGATCACGCCGGCCGAGGTCCACACGTCGGTCATCAGGTGGTGCCCGTCGGCTTCGAGGATCAGCGAGCGTTCGCGGCGCCCGACGCGGATCAGGGCCTGGCCGACGACGAGGTTCAGCACCGACGCGACGGCCGAGACGACGAGACCGATCCCGACGTTGCTCACGTCGGCGGGGTTCAGGAGGCGGTCGATCGCCGTGTAGCCGATGGCTGCGGCCGCGAGGATGATCAGCGTGCCCTCGATCCCCGCCGAGAGGTAGTTGACCTTCTCGTGGCCGTAGGCATGGTCGTCGTCGGCGGGGCGCGCCGCCCAGATCACGGCGACGAGGCCGACCGACGCGGCGACGAGGTTCACGACGGACTCGGCGGCGTCGGAGAGCAGACCGACCGAGCCGGTGATCGCGTAGGCCGCGGCCTTCAGCGAGATCGTCGCGACGGCGGTCACGATCGAGAGGACCATGAGCCGGCGCAGGAGCCGCTCGCGCTGCTCTGGCGGGGTGCGCGCGTCGGCGGTCATCGTGCCTCGACCATACGCGCGCGGCGGGCGGCCGTGTCGTCTCCGATCGGCCGAAATCTGGACGCTCGCGGATGAGGGGGTCAGCCCGCCGTGGCGGCGAATCGCAGAACTCCCGCGGGCAGGGCGCAGGGTTTAGGCAAGGCTGCAAGCGCCGGCCCGGCATCGGGCAAGGGGCCCGGAAGCGACGTTCCCAACCTGGCCACACGGGGTTCACCGCAGGGTCACCGCGAGCAACGGACGCGACCGTACGGTCGGCGGCACGGCGGGCGGCCCACGCCGGCGCCGGATCACCCTCCCCTCCGAGAGGAACCCTTTGCCTCGTCCGTCCCGCACCAGCTTGCTGGTGCTCTCCACTGCGGCCGCCCTCACGGCGTCCGTCGCCGGCCTGGTCGGCGCGTCCGCCGCGCTGGCCGCGCCATCCGGCGTCGTCATCGGCGAGGTCCGGTTCCGTGGCCCCGCCGGCGGCAACGACGAGTTCGTCGAGCTGCTCAACACGAAGGCCACGCCCGTCGACATCGGCGGCTGGAAGATCCAGGGCTCCAACAGCGCCGGCACGAACTCGGCCCGCGCGACCGTGCCGTCCGGGATCTCGCTCCCCGCGGGCGCCCGCTACCTCGTCACCAACTCGGCGGCCGGCGGCTACTCGGGCGCCGCGACCGCCGATCTCACCTACGCCACCGGCATCACCGACACGGGCGGCATCCAGCTGCGCACCGCGTCCGACGCGATCGAGGACGCCTTCGGCAGCGCGTCGGCCCCGGCTGCGTATCGCGAGGGTGCTGGCATCGCCCTGCCGACGGGCGGGACCGCCGACCAGGCCTACGCTCGCAGTTCTGCGGGGACGGACACCGACGACAACGTCGCCGACTTCACCGTCACGGCGCCGTCGACGCCGACCGCCTGCGGCACGCCCTGCGCGGCCGTCGCCGGCCCGGCGATCACCCCGATCAACCAGGTCCAGGGCGCCGGCACCGCGAGCCCGAGGAGCGGCCAGACCGTCACGATCGAAGGCGTCGTCACCGGCATCGACGACGAGATCGGCGCGAACTTCTCGACCACCTTCCCGGAGGACGCCGGCGTGTTCGTGCAGTCCCTCCCAGGTACCGAGGACGCCGACCCGAGCACCTCCGAGGGCGTGTTCGTCGGATTCGTGCGCGGCCCCGGCAACGACCGCGAGGCGCTCATCGGCAAGAAGGTCCGGATCACCGGCCAGGCCAAGGAGAAGTTCGGCCTCACGATGATCGCGGAGGCGGTCGACTCCGAGCCGGTCGTGCTCGGCGATGCGCCGCTGCCGACTCCGGTCGTGATCGACGGGGCTGCGGCCGAGGCGCAGAGCGTCGCCGCCGACGGCACCCGTCCCTACTACGAGCGGCTCGAGGGCATGCGCGTGACGCTGCCCGTGGGCGTCGCCAACTCCGGCGGCACGTCGAAGTTCGGTGAGCTGTTCGTGACCCCAGGCACCGTGAAGAAGCGTGTGTTCCGGCAGGATCCGGCGCCGAGCCTCATCGGCCTCATCGACGACGCCGGCTCCGGCGACCCGTCGAACCCCTACGTGCGCACCGCCCCGAGCACCACGCTCGTCCGCGGGAACCTGTTCGCGAAGGTCGAGAACGCCGCGGGCCCGCTGGCCTTCGGTTACGCGAACTACGACCTCGTCGTGCAGGAGACCGGCAAGCCGACCGTGACCGAAGACCCGTCGGTCCCGGAGATCTACACGCTGCCGGCGGCCGCGGCCGACGAGGTGCGCGTCTCCGGCTTCAACGTCGAG
>JAURVW010000989.1 GCA_030655275.1 Solirubrobacteraceae bacterium | reverse complement strand
GGCCGGTAGTTGTCGGGCGTGCGTGGCATCTCGCCCGCACGCTCGGCGAGGACGCGTTGCGCGGCGCGTTCGCCCACGGCCAGGTGTTGCGCCCTGGCGGCGTCGTCGGGCAGCTGCGCCACGGCCGACTGGAAGCTGGCGTCGATGGCCGCCTTCTGTGCCGGCAGCAGTTGCGTCAGCGCGCTGCGGTGGGCCGCCGCCACGGCGGCATCGATGGCCTGCGGCGCCGTGCCGGCGTCCCGCACCGCTGCGTACGCGGCAGTCTGCACCAGCGCCATCACGCGCACGGCCGGCGGCGTGCCGATCCGTGCCTCGCCGATCAGCACGGCAGAGCGTTCGTTCCAGTCGGTGATGACGTCGGCCAGGGCCGGCAGCGATGCCGCGCCGATCAGCGCTGCGATGAGGGTCCGGCACAGGGCTCGGGAATGAAAGGTTTTCATGGTGGATCTCCGGTGGAAACGAGAGGCGTGGGTGGGGACTCTTCAGGCCGGCACGAACAGCCGGTAGTCGGCGCGATAGGGCACGCGGATCTGCTGCGTCAGCGTAGAAGCCGTGCAGCCGCTGGCCGGTGCCAGGCCGCCGACGGTGTGGATGCGCTGCACCTGCGTCACCGCGCTCAGCCGGCCGGGGCCGGCCGCGCTGCGTGTGGCCAACAGGAGCCAGGGCAGCGCATCGGCGCGCGGTGCCTCGGCGCGCGCCTGCACGCTGCCGACGATGCGGCTGCCGTCGTCGTCGGCCCAGGAGGGGCCGGCGCCGTGGCTGCCGACGCGGCGGCCTTGCCGATCGAACAGCTCGGCCTCGGGGGCCACGAAGGCCCAGGCAGGTGGCGCGTCGGCAGCGCTGCGGCGGCATTCGTAGATCTGCACGCCGCTGGCGGCGAGCGTGGTCAGCGCGCGCACGCCGGCATCGGCCCGCAAGGTGTCGGGCACCGGCTCGTCGCCGAAGGGCACGCCCGCGACCGCGGCCGATGCCACGGCCAAGGCGGCCTGGGCGAGCACGCCGGCGCAGCGCAAATGGTTGAAGGTGTTCATGGAGGCTTCCTCGGTGGATGGGTTCCGGCGGTCGGGCCCGGTCCGTGACCCTGGCCGGGTCGACGGGCGCAGCGCGCAGCCCGGGGCCCGCGCTGCCCACACCGCTGCGGTCAGTGTTTGGTGATGACGATCTCGAGGTATTCGCTCGGTACCACCATCGAGTCGGGCC
>JAURVW010000977.1 GCA_030655275.1 Solirubrobacteraceae bacterium | reverse complement strand
CGCCGGTCCGGCGGGCTCCAACGGGCTCAACGGCGCCGCTGGCTCCAACGGCGGCCCGGGCGCGAACGGTGCCGCCGGTCCGGCCGGCCCCGCGGGTGCGACCGGCAAGGCCGGCCGTGACGCCACCGTCACCTGCAAGGTCCAGGGCAGCAAGACCGTCAAATGCACGGTCTCGTACGGCTCGAAGTCCACCAAGAGCGCGGCCCGTCTCGTCAAGAACGGCAAGACGGTCGCGCGCGGCACGGTCTCCACGAAGGGTGCGCTCACGCTGAAGGCCACGTCGCGACTGTCCAAGGGCACCTACACGCTGGTCGCCCGCGGCAAGTCGACGAAGCTCAAGCTCGGCTAGCGCCGAGTTGCGGAGGGCGTCCCGGGCAGCGATGCCCCGGACGCCCTCCCACATCTGCGCGGCGATGCACACCCGCGTAGCCCCGGTGTTCCTTGAAGCATCGGTGCCAATGAAGGAGGGCTCCGGCTTCGGTCGGGGCCCTTCGTCGTTCCGGCCGGCGTACGTTCGTTGACCGGGCGTGAACGTTCGGAGGTCTTGGCGCACTGACACTGTGCGCTTCGTCCCACTTCGATCACCATCGAACTATGCGCGTGTTCCACCACTACGCCGCCGACGAGGACTCTCCGGAGCGCTGGAAGGTGCTCGAGACCGATGCGGCGACCCGCCAGGCCGAGACCGACCGGTTCGAGCTGTTCGTGAAGGCCAGCCTCGACGAGCTGCCCGCGCAGTTCCTGCGCTGGCTCGAGGAGTGCCCCGTGGTGATCTCCGAGGACGGCGCGAAGTTCGGCGCCTACGGCTTGTACGTCGGCGCGACCATCGCCCGGCCCGAGCACGCCGCGAAGATCTTCATCTTCCGCGACACCCTCACCCGCGACTTCGGCCACAACGAAGCGCTCCTCGCCCAGCAGGTGCGCCGGGTCGTGCGCCACGAACTCGGCCACCACCTCGGCTTCGACGAGGACGGCGTCGCCGCCCTCGGGCTCTAACGACCACCACCCTCTCCGGCCGACCCAGAACGACCGCCCGAGGCGAGACCGCGTCAGGACCCAGCGTCGACCGCCGTGCCTCTAGAACGCCGCAGCCAGCGAGCGGGCGGGCTGGGGCACCCGCAGGCGAGCGTGTGAGCCGTAGGCACCGGTGCCCATTCCGCAAGGCCTGCAAAGGGCGGGCGAGACCGGAGGGTGTCCCCGGCCCGCCCGCGTAACGGATGCGGCGAGCTAGACGCTCAGCGCGTCAGCGATGTCCTTGGAGCGCTCGCCGAGGTACCGGTCGGCCATCTTCGCGGCACGACGTCCCTCGTTGATGGCCCACACGATGAGCGATTGTCCGCGGCGGCAGTCGCCGGCAGCGAAGACGCCGTCGACGGACGAGGTGTACGGCTTCGTGGACTTCACGTTGCCGCGACCGTCCTTCTCGACGCCGATCTGGTCGAGCAGCTCCTGCTCCGGATGGAGGAAGCCCATCGCAAGCAGGACGAGGTCGGCTTCGATCTCGAAGTCGGACCCCTCGACCGGGCCGAACGGCGGTGCGTCGGCGGCGCGAGAGACGCGCAGCCGCTTCACGACGCCGTTCTCACCCTCGAAGGCGGTCGTGATGACGGAGAAGTCCTGCTCGCCCTTGTCGAGCGCGTCCATCTCCTCCTTCGCGTACGACTTGCGGTACTTCGCGGGCCAGAGCGGCCACGGCGTACGGTCGTCGGGGCGGTTAGCGGGCGGCTCGGG
>JAURVW010000969.1 GCA_030655275.1 Solirubrobacteraceae bacterium | reverse complement strand
TGCCGGTGAAGGCGACCACGCCCGACGCCGCGGGGCGCTTCGTGCTCTACCCGGTGCCGGCCGGCGACTACGACCTGGTCGTGCGCGCCGCGGGCCGGGCCACCGCGGTGCTGACCGGCGTGCCGGTCAGCAGCAGCACGCCGACGACCATCAACGCTGCGGGCCAGCCTATCAATCCACCGGCGAGCGGCATGCGCGCTGTCAGCGGCAGCGTCACGCCTGCCAGCGCCACGGTGCGCGCACTGCAGGGGCTTGCCAACGGCGCGGCGATCGAGGTGGCCTGGGCGGAGGTCGACGCCGTCTCGGGCACGTTCGGCTTCTCGTTGCCGGTGGGTGCGCCGGTGCGGGGCGCGTATGCGGCGAACGGCCAGGCGCCGCTCTTCACGCCCGACACCGCGGCCGCCGCGAACTACACGCTCGAAGCCGCGGCGAACGGCGCGCTGCAGACGCGCACGATCAACGTCGGCACGAACGTACCGGCGATCACGTTCACCTTCCCCTGAGTCGGCATCGACGCGGGCGCCGCGGCGCCGGTGTCAGCCCTGCGCGTCGTCGATGACCGGCACGGCGCGACGCAGCGGCGACGACTCGAACGCCTCGGCGGGCATCGTGCGGACCTTCGCGAGCGCACGCTCGAGAAAGCTGATGGTCAGGGCGCGCGCGATGGTCGGCTGCAAGCCATCCGCATCGGCGTGACCGACCCACACGGTGATGCTCATGCGGTTGCGCGGACCACCGGCCAGCAGCTCGTCGTCGTCGATCTCGATCAGCACCGGCCGGTCGCGCGTGATCGCCAGGCCCCGGACCGGGCGGATCGTGGGCCTAGCGTTCGTCCGCATGCGTTTCTCCATCGATTCCGCCGCGAATGCACGGCTGCGTGTCCTGGAAGTCATCCGCTGGTGCGACGCTCGAATGCCGGCTCCAGGCGAGCGCTGGACCCACACGCCGGTCGCGCGGCGGCGCCATGCTGGCCGCCAGCACGGCGCTCGTGCGCTCGACGAGCGAGATGACTTGGAACAATTGCATATGGGAAATTATTCCCAAACGGGTAAGCCGCGCCTGTAGGACGACAGCCAATTCCGAATCCCTGCGCACGGGTTCGCGGAAGGC
>JAURVW010000922.1 GCA_030655275.1 Solirubrobacteraceae bacterium | reverse complement strand
TCAGTCGTCGAGGATGTTCAGCAACGACAGGAAGATGTTGATGATCGAGACGAAGATACCCGTCGCGATCCAGATGACGTCCTTCTCGGTGGCGTGGCGACGCAGGTAGTTGAAGTCGACCACGATCAGGAGGGCCGAGACGATGCCGATCACCATGCTGATGATCGGGCTGCCGCCGCTGCCGAAGGCGAGCAGGACCCAGGAGCCGAGCGCGAAGACGAAGACGATCAGCGACAGCGGCTTCATCCACTTCGCGAGATCGCGCGACGTGAGCGTGCCGATCGACGCCGCACCGAGCACGGTGACGGCGGTCATGCCGGCGGCTTCGGCGACCACGTCCGGGTTGGCCGACAGGTAGTAGTTCAGGACCGGGCCGAGACCCAGGCCGATCGCCAGGGCGAGCGCGAAGAGCCATGTCGTGCCGATGAGCCCGGTGCGGAGCTTCTCGACGAACGACTGCGCGATGAGCATGCCGAAGCCGGCGATGGAGAACATCAGCGCAGTGCCGCGGCTGTAGTCGGCGCCGATGACCGACCCGAGGGTGAGGACGCCGATCGCAGCAGCGACGAGCATCATCGTCTGGGCGAGGAGGGCTCCGTAGGAGATCTCCGCGTCGGTGTCCACGTAGGGCGGGACCGCGGTCTGGGTCGCTCCGGGTTTGTTGTAGTCGATCATCGTTCCCTGAATCTAGCGCGACGGAATCAGGATGTGTTCAGGTTCCGGTTAAGGGTGGATGAAGCAGGGACTGCTCCGCGGGTGGACGCGACCGCTTGGCGGAGCGTCGCTGCAGCTCGCCGTGAGGTGCGCCGGAACGACGAGAGGCTGCCCCGCAGGACAGCCTCTCGTTGCGAACTGGCGGCGCGGGGCGCCGCTGATGATCGCCGCTAGGCGGGGATCGACCCGATGACGGTCTCGGACCAGTCGATGATCGAGGTCGGGCGCACGACGTGCTTGTTCATCCCGAGCTCCTTGGGCGTCGCGCCGAGCGCGAGGCCCACGAGCTGCGGCAGGTGCAGGACGGGCATGTGGAGGTCGTCGTTGCCGACGGCCTTCGCCGCGACCGGCTGCTGCATGTCGAGGTTGAGGTGGCACAGCGGGCACGGGGTGACGAGGCAGTCGGCCTCGGCATCCTGCGCATCCGTGAGGTGCGTGCCGGCCTGCTTGAGCGACGCCTGCTTGTTCATCGTGATGATCGGGAAGCCGCAGCACTTGTGCGAGCCGGCGTAGTCGATGACCGTGCCGCCGAGCGCCTCGATGACCTTCGGGAGGTACGTGTCGCGCGGGTTCTCGTCGTTGATGTGCAGACGCTCGACCGGACGGACGATGTAGCACCCGTAGAACGGGCCGACCTTGAGGTTCGTGAGCGGGTTCGTCACGAGGCTCTTCAGCTTGTCGAGACCGATGTCCTCCACGAGCACCCAGAGGAAGTTCTTGTTGACGATCCCCTTCTCGTACTTGAGGCCGAACTGCGCGAGGGTGTGGTTGACCTCGTGACGGTACTCGGCGTTCGCGTCGAGACGCTCCTGCGATTCGCTCTGCGCGCCCTGGCAGGTCGAGCAGATGTTCATCATGAACTCGGCCTTGTCGACCTGCTGCGCGAGCGCGACGGTGCGGCCGTTGAGCGTGTCGGTGAGTTCCTGGTTGTGCTCGGCGAGCACGCCGGCACCGGTGCAGGAACCGCGGTTGAGCTGGACGAGATCCAGACCGAGCTTCGGGGCGACGAGGTTCATCGCGCCGTGGAGCTCGGGGGTGAAGCCGCGGCTCACGCAGCCGGGCCAGTAGGCGACCTTGGTGCTCATGCCGTCGCACCTTCCTTGTCGGCGGCCGCTTCGGTGACCGGCTCGCCGGTCTCCTCGTCGTAGCCCGTGATGTAGAGGTTCAGCTCGAGACGCTTCTCGCGGCCGAGGACCGTGTCGTAGATCGCCCGGACCTCGTCGCGGTCGCTCTTGGCGAGCTTGTGCGGGACGAGGACGTCCTTGATCTTGACCTTGCCGCGCAGCAGCGCCTTGCCGAGGAACGGCAGGGAGGTCGAGAGTTCCTTGACGGTCGACGGTGCGAGCTTGCCGCCCGTGATGCCGTTGCCGCCGTAGGAACGCGGGACGATGTCGGCCTCGGCGAGGATGCCGTACTTCTTGATGAGGACGACGAAGGCCTGCTCGTGGCGCTCGCCGTTGTTGACGTCCTCGATGTGGTGGTCCTGTCCGGCGAGGCGGCGCAGACGCATGATCTGGCTCATCGGCGCGACCTCCTTCGGGCACGCGTCGATGCACTTGAAGCAGTGCGTGCACGTGTAGAGCCCGTGCGGATCGTTCGCGAGATCGTTGAGGCGCTGGGAGTGCTGGTCGTCGCGCGGATCACCGATGAAGCGGTAGGCCTTGGCGAGTGCGGCCGGACCGATGAACTCGGGGTCGGCTTCCATCGCGAGGCAGTCGGATACGCACGAGCCGCACTGGATGCACGCCATCGTCTGCGTGATGTCGACCATCGACTCGCGCTCGACGATGTATTCGCGCTCCGGGACCGGCTGCTTGGGCAGCAGCCACGGCGACACGCGACCGACCTTCTTCCAGTGGACGGCGTCCATGTCGACGATGAGGTCCTTGATGACGGGCATGTTGCCCATCGGCTCGACCTCGATGACGTTGCCGCCACCCTTGGACTTCTTGACGGCCTCGCCGACCTGCGTGTTGCAGGCCAGACCGG
>JAURVW010000233.1 GCA_030655275.1 Solirubrobacteraceae bacterium | reverse complement strand
CCTCCGTCGCAGCCGTCCTCGTCCACAAGGCCATCGGCGACCAGCTCACCTGCGTGTTCGTCGACCACGGCCTCATGCGCAACAACGAGGGCGACCAGGTCATCAAGGCCTTCCGCGACCAGTACCACATCCCCCTCGTGGCGGTGGATGCGGAAGAGCGGTTCCTCGCCCGCCTCGCCGGTCAGACCGACCCCGAGACGAAGCGCAAGATCATCGGTGGCGAGTTCATCCGCGTCTTCGAGGAGGAGGCGCGCAAACTCGGCGAGGTCGACTTCCTCGTGCAGGGCACGCTCTACTCCGACGTGATCGAGTCCGGCGGCGGCCCCGGCTCGTCGACCATCAAGAGTCACCACAACGTCGGTGGACTCCCGGACGACCTCCAGTTCGAGCTCGTCGAGCCGCTTCGGCAGCTCTTCAAGGACGAGGTCCGCGCCGTCGGCATCGAGCTCGGCCTGCCCGAGCGTCTCGTGTGGCGTCAGCCGTTCCCGGGTCCCGGTCTCGGCATCCGCATCGTAGGTCAGGAGGTCACGAAGGAGCGCCTCAACATCCTTCGCGACGCCGACACGATCCTCCAGGAGGAGATCCGTGCCGCCGACCTGTACCGCGAGCTGTGGCAGTCGTTCTGCGTCCTGCCGGCGATCCGCACGGTCGGCGTCCAGGGCGACGAGCGCACCTACGGCTACGCCGTCGGCATCCGCGCCGTCACCTCCGACGACGCCATGACCGCCGACTGGGCCCGGCTCCCGTACGACCTGCTCGAGCGTGTCGCGGCCCGCATGATGGGTGAGCTCCGCGACGTCAACCGCGTCGTCCTCGACATCACGAGCAAGCCGCCCGGAACCATCGAGTGGGAATAGCGCCTCGGCGTTAGGTCACCTTCGCGAAGGGCGCCCGCTGGGCGCCCTTCGTCGTTCTCGGGTCAATGCGGTTCGATCGGGACGTAGTCGAGCGACGCGTCCCAGTCTCCGAGGCGGGCGGCTGCGTCGTAGGTGTCCTGGAGGAAGTCCAGGAGGGCGGCGTCCGGGTCCGCCGCGGTGCGGACGGCCTCGTAGGGGAGCAGGTACTGACCCGCATCCTGGTTGTAGTACGCCGCCTCGGGCCGGACCGGCTGCTCCCGGTAGCCCTCTGGTTCGGGGTACGCGTACGCGTAGAACGCACCCTCCTCACCGCCGCCGGGCCAGAAGCCGCAACTCGTGAGCTCGTGCGAGTAGCCCTCGACCATCACCCAGTCCGCGCAGTTCGGCGCGCCGCCCGGATGCTTCGGGGCCGGCCGACCCGAGAACCGCGTGACGGCGAGGTCGAGCGCACCCCAGAAGACGTGCACGGGGCTCACCTTTCCGGCGAACCGACCGCGGAAGATCGCGAGCACGCGCGTCGCCTGCACCAGCTGGCGCCAGAAGGCAGAGGCCGAGGCGGCGTCGTACTCGCGCCCGGCGGTGTCGTCCTCGAACGGGATCGCGACCACGACCTCCACGGGGACCGGCCAGATCGACACGTCGATCCCGAGCGCCGCCAACGCGGCCATCGTCTCGGCGTGGAAGGTCGCGACCGACTTCGGCTCGAGCGACACGGTGCGCTCCTCACCGCCCTGCACGGTCACGCGCAGGAGGTGGTCGACGAAGTCGAACTCCATCTCGAACACGCGATCGCCGTCCGGGATCGCGCCCGTCGTGAGTCCGCGGGGTGAGACGACGAACGTCACGTGCCACCAGTGGTTGAGCATCGGCGCCTTGGCCATCTTCACCTTGCCGACGACCTGCGACCACAGATGCAGGGTGTCGCGGGTGGCGGCCCAGTCCTCGACCCGCAGGGCGGGCCAGGCGTCGTGGGCGGAAACGGCGTCGGTCATCGTGCCTCCGGGCGGGGGCGCCAGTGCGCGGGGTGGGAGAGGCCGTCCGGGAGGCGCGTGGTGCGGTCGCCCTTGGCGGCGTTGACTTGGGTCTGCGTGAGGAAGAGGCTGCCCGAGAGATCCGCACCGGTGAGGTCCGCATCACGCAGGTCCGCACCGATCAGGTCGGCGAACCGCAGGTCGGCGCCGGTGAGGTTGGCGGCGATGAGGTAGGCACCGCGGAGGTTCGCGCCGCGGAAATCAGCGCGGCGCAGGTCGACGCCGATGAAGTCCGGCCCGCGCCCCGGCTTCTTGCCGCGCTTCCCGACGTTCCGCACGGCATCGTCGCG
>JAURVW010000907.1 GCA_030655275.1 Solirubrobacteraceae bacterium | reverse complement strand
CCGCAGCATCCGGCAGCCCCGCGTTCGCGGAACTCGTCGCCCAGCACGACGCGTTCACCATCGAGCGCCTGCGCGCCGCCGGTGCGATCTGCCTCGGACTCACGAACATGCCGCCGATGGCGAATGGCGGCATGCAGCGCGGCGTCTACGGTCGCGCCGAGAGCCCGTACAACGCCGATTTCCTCACCGCGCCGTTCGCCTCGGGCTCGTCCAACGGCTCGGGCACCGCGACCGCCGCGAGCTTCGCCGCGTTCGGCCTGGGCGAGGAGACCTGGTCGAGTGGCCGCGGCCCCGCCACGAACAACGCGCTCTGCGCCTACACGCCCTCGCGCGGCGTGATCTCCACCCGTGGCAACTGGCCGCTGGTCCCGACGATGGACGTCGTCGTGCCGCACACCCGCACCATGGCTGACCTGCTCGAGGTGCTCGACGTGATCGTCGCCGACGACGCCGAGACCCGCGGCGACTTCTGGCGCGCCCAGCCGTGGGTTCCGCTGCCGGCCGCCTCCGCTGTCCGGCCGCCGTCGTACCCCGCACTGGCGGAGGGCGCGACGCTCGACGGCATCCGCATCGGCATCCCGAAGATGTACATCAACGCCGATCCGGATGCCGGGGCCGCCGACGCCCCCGGAATCGGCGGCCCGACCGGGCAGCGCATCGAGACGCGGGAGTCGGTGATCACGCAGTGGGAGGCGGCACGGCGAGACCTCGAAAGCGCCGGGGCGACCGTCGTCGAGGTCGACTTCCCCGTCGTCTCGAACTACGAGGGTGACCGCCCGGGCGCCCCGACCGTCGCGACTCGGGGCCTCGTCTCCCCCGAATATCTGCGCCGCGAGATCGTCGACCTCTCGGCCTGGGGTTGGGAGGACTTCCTGCAGGCGAACGGCGACCCGGCCCTGTCGACGCTCGCCGACGTCGACGGAGCCTCGATCTTCCCGCATCCGGAGGGCGCACTCCCCGACCGGTACACCGGGTTCGACGACGACATCGCCGAGTACCCGGACTGGGTGCGCTCACACCCGGGGGTGGGGTTCGAGGACATGCCCGAACTCGCCGACGGGCTGCGCGGACTCGAAGAGACGCGCCGCCTCGACCTCGAGATGTGGATGGATGACCTCGGGCTCGACGCGGTGGTGTTCCCC
>JAURVW010000231.1 GCA_030655275.1 Solirubrobacteraceae bacterium | reverse complement strand
AGGGTCGGTGGCACCCCCCGATCGCCTCGTCGTCAGGGGGATCGGCAGGGCAATGACAGGGGGAGGTGTGGGGTGGTCCCCGTTGCCGGGACCCTGCCCCGGATCGGAAGATCGGGTCATGCCAAAAACGCTCCCTCGCATCTTCCGCTCGACCGCCACCGTGCTGGCCGCCTCCACGCTCGCGGCCCTCGCCGCGGCGGCGCCGGCCTCGGCCGATTCGATCGCCTACATCAAGGAGGGCAACGTCTGGCTCTCCACCACCGACGGCGCCCGCCAGTACCAGGTGACCTTCGACGGCGGCTACTCGACGGTGTCCCAGTCCGATGGTGAGCGCATCGTCGCCCAGCGCGGCGACCGCATCGTGACGGTGAACCGTAACGGCGGCATCATCCACACCGACGGCTCGACGAAGTACGACATCATCACGCCGCACTCGTACACGCAGCCGAGCACACCGTTCCGCGGTCCCTTCGACCCCGTGATCTCGCCGAACGGCATGAAGATCGCGTACACGTGGTACTACACGCAGACCGGCGAGACGTCGAACTGCAACCCGTCCAACGGCTGCCAGACCGTGTACGGGCGCCAGGGCACCGGCTACATCTCGCCCGACGGCAAGAGCCCGTTCGACAAGCCCGGCTGGAACGAGCAGACCGGCTGGGTCGGTCCGTCCTGGACCGACGACGGCCAGACGATCATCTCGGACCCGATCCAGGTCGGCAACGAGGACGTCGTGGTCCACACCCCCGGCGACGACGGCGTGATGGGCGGGCTGCCCGGCGGCATCAACCGCTGGTTCTTCGACCCGTCGGCACCGGGCGGTCTCTCCGATGGTGAGATGACCCGCGACAAGAAGAAGCTCGCCTTCATCACCGGCGAGCAGCACGAGAAGATCTTCCTCTACCGGGCCAAGGGCGGCTACCCGTTCATCCCCGAGAATTGCTTCGCCCTGCCCGCCGACACCGGCCGCGCGAGCTCGCCCTCGTGGTCGACCGACGGCACGACGCTCGCCTACGCCGACGGCGACGGCATCAAGGTGATCGCCATCCCCGACGCCACGAACGACTGCGGCGACCCGTCGAACTCGTCGTCGAAGCTGCTCATCCCGGGCGCGAGCTACCCGGACTGGGGCCCGGCCGACGTTCCGCCGGCGCGTCCGGCGCCGACGCCCGTGCCCACCAAACCGACCCCGACCCCGGGGGCGAAGAACGACGGCAAGACCATCGGCGGCGGCAACGGCAAGGGCCAGAACGGCAGCGGTTCGGACTCCGGGACGGGCGCGGAGTCGGTCGACGGCACGGCCACTGCGCCGAACGGTCCGGCGATCACGCTCGCGAAGAAGGTGCGCCTGGCGACCGCCCTGCGTTCGGGACTCTCCGTGCAGGTGTCCGGTCTGGGGGCCGGCCGCGTGAAGGTGACCGCCACGTCGGGTGGCAAGAAGGTCGCGAGCGGCACCGGCAAGCTCGGCGCCTCGGGCCGCGGCACGGTGAAGCTCACGTTCTCGGCGCAGGCCAAGCGCTCGCTCCGGGCCAGGAGGTCGGTGGCGCTCACCTTCCGCGCCGGCGCGGCCACCGGAAAGCTCACGCTCAAGCCGTAGCGCCCGGCCCCGGCGCTCACTCCTCCGGGCGACGGTTCGGGCTGCCAGCCCGAGCCGTCGCCCATCTCTCGATCACCCACACACCCATGCCCCTGATCTCTCACCCCGAGTCCGGCCCTTGCCGCACCGCGCGGCTGCGCCGTCTGCTCACCCCGGCGCTCACCGGCGCCACCCTGCTCCTCGTCACCGCCGCACCGGCCCGCGCGGAGTACCCGCTCGTCGGCGTCCTGACCGGCGGCGAGGTGCGCTCGACCGGCACGGCGACCATCGCGACCGACGAGGTCGCCACCGACTTCGTCAACGATCCGGCCTCCGACGACAACTGCACCGGCGACATGTGCGGCGACCACCGCGACCTCACGTTCCACCAGAAGGGCGAACTGCGCTTCGACACCTCGTGGCTCGTCGACGCGCAATACCCCGGCGTGCCGACGGACCCCGCGGCGTCGGCGAACGCCGTCCGCTGGAACGAACGCGTCGGCGGCTGGAGCGTGCACCGGCTCGAGGAGGACTACCAGTTCCCCAACGACCAGGGCGACGGCGGCCACGACGAGAACCCGGTGGTCGACAAGGTCGACTGCGAGACCTCCCTGGTCGCGCGTCAGCCAGCCGGCGCGGAGGCTCCGCTCTGGTCGACGGCCGCGGGCGAGGCGTTCGACGCGTCAAGGGGTCGGTCGTTCTTCGTCAATGCCTACGGCGCGACGTTCAACGCCAACGCCTGTGGCGAGAACGACCGCTACGGCTTCTTCGGCATCGTCGGCTTCGTGCCGGTCGAGGGCGAGGCACTCGCCTGGGATCTCGGCAAGGCACCACGCGAGGACTTTCGCTGGGAACGCAAGGGCCGGATCGACAAGACGGAGGGGTGCGACCCGCGTTGGACCGACGGCACGCCCCGCGACGTGGAGAAGCAGTGTGCGCAGACCACGAAGGTGAGCGCCGACAACGTCCTGTCCTGCGCACTCTGCGTGACCGACGTGCGGTACGAAGCGCACCCGGGCGGTGGCACGGGCTGGGAGGAGGTCGGTCGAGAGGGCACCTGGGACGGCAACGAGATCCGCATCACCGCGGTGATCGAGAACCGCACCGAACGATCCCTGACCGTTCCGCTGCTCATCCGCGACGAAGCGTCCGGGCGCGCGCTCGAGGGCCCCGGCTTGGAGAACCCCAAGACCTACGCGTTCAATGCCGGTGCGACGACGACGATCGAGGTCGTCTGGAAGACCGACGGCTACGCCTGGGAGAAGGGCAAGCCGCAGTCCGAGCGCAACATCCAGTTCCTCACGCCCTACGGCGGCGCCCAGCAGCGCATCCTCGTGAAGCCGCGGCCCATGGTCACGGTGCACGGGTGGAACTCCGACGCCGAGGCCTGGGAGAAGTACCCCGCCATGGTGAAGGCGATCCACCCGCTGTGGCAGAGCTTCGCCGTCGGCGATGGCCGTTACGGCGGCACGATGGACACCGATCCTCGGACCGGCGCCGACATCCGGGACAACGCCTCGGCGGAGTCGCGCTACATCCAGCGGCTGCGCGAGGACCTCGACGCCGACCACGTCGACATCGTGGCCCACTCCATGGGCGGGCTCATCTCACGCCAGTACATCCATGGGTTCATGGGCAACGCTGCCGACGGCCGTCCCGTCGTGCGTCGGCTCGTGATGCTCGGAACGCCGAACGGGGGGTCGCCCTGTGCGGACATGATCCGCGTGATCGCCCGCGGCGTCCCGACCCAGCAGCTCACGACTGGCTTCGCGCGGTGGTTCAACACGGCGGTCACGAACCGCAAGGGCGTGCAGTTCTCGATCGCGGCCGGCGACTTCAACGAGCGCACGTGCAGCTCGGAGGTGTTGGGCGACGGCGTGGTCGAGGTGCCGAGCGCGCACTGGGTGCTCGGCGACCGCATCACCACGTTCATCTTCCACACGTGGATGACGGGCGACCAGCACCTGCTCGACTCGTTCGTCAAACCGCGGCTGGCGCTCGACCCGGACGCCGCCAAGGCGCTCGGCAACGCGGCGCTCGCCTCGCGGACGGCGCGGACGGCGACGCCTCGGTCCGTGGTCGACGCCGAGGCCGTCCCGGCCCGGCGCGTCGCATCGGGGGCCGACCAGGCCGCCACGCGCTCGCTCGCAGGCTCTCCCTCGGAACCTGGGAGCCAGGCCGTCGGGACCGCCGACGTGAAGGTCGCCGGCAAGCGCTCGATACAGGCCCGTTTCGAGAAGGGCTCGACGCCCGCGTTCGGATTCCTCGCTCCGCCGGCGATGGGGGCCGAACTGGTCGATCCGTCCGGCAAGGTCGTCACCTCGCAAGCGGCGGGGTCGCCGCGGGCGCAGGCGCCGGTGCGGTGGCTGGAAGCAGGCCGCGGCGGTCGGGCCGGTCGTTGGTCGCTGCGGCTCACGGGCACCGGGGCGGTGCAGGCTGCCGCGATCGCGATGGGAGGCCGCAGCACCCTCGCCGTGACTGCTGCGCGCACGAAGAAGGGCGCCCTCCTGATCTCGGCCAAGGGAAAGGCCTCCAGCAAGGGGATCCCCCGGGCGACGGTGAAAGCGACCGTGAGCTTCCCCGGCCAGAAGCCCCGCACGGTGAAGCTCCGCGCCGGCCGGCCGGGCCGCTACACGGCGACCGTGAGGAACGCTCCGTCAGGGTCCGGCTCCGTGACGGTGACGCTCCGTCGTGGCAGCACCGATCTGGTGACCGCGACCACGGTCGACTGACCGGCCTCGACCACACCGAACGCCTGGAAATCAGGCGGATTCGACCCGCCGGGGCCGCAAACGGCCCTGGCGGGTTTACGGTCTGGCGATGAGCGCACCCACGCAACCGCCCGGCGCAGAGGTGGTGTCGGAAGGCACCGACCATCCGCAGCTCAACAAGGCGATCTCACGCAACCTGTTGCTGTTGTTCGTGATCGGCGACGTCGTCGGCGGTGGCATCTACACGCTGGTCGGCAAGGTCGGGGCCGAGGTCGGCGGCGTGGTCTGGCTGCCGATGATGCTCGCCCTCGGGCTGGCGCTCTTCACCGCCGCCTCGTACGCCGAGCTCGTCACGAAGTACCCGCAGGCCGCGGGCGCCGCGCTCTACGTCAACAAGGCGTTCCGCCGGCCCTTCGTCACCTTCATGGTGGCGTTCGCCGTGATGTGTTCAGGCATCGCCTCGGCGGCGACGCTGTCGCGGGGCGTCTCGGGCGACTACCTGCCCGAACTGTGGACGAAGGCGCCGGTCGTGCCGGTCGCCCTGTTCTTCCTCGCGCTCGTCGCCGCACTCAACTTCCGCGGCATCTCGGAGTCGGTGAAGGTCAACGTCGTGCTCACGCTCATCGAGCTCGGCGGACTGATCCTCGTGATCGTGGTCGCCAGTGCCGCGCTGGTCGATGGTCAGGGCCCCGGCCTCAGCCAGGCCTTCACCTTCGACGGCCACGAGGGCAGCATCGTGACGGCTGCGCTCGCCGGCACCGCGCTCGCCTTCTACGCGCTCATCGGCTTCGAGGACTCCGTGAACGTGGCCGAGGAGACCACCCACCCCGAACGCGACTACCCGCGGGCGCTCTTCGGCGGCATCTTCGTGGCCGGCCTGATCTACCTGATCATCGGCGTGCTGGCGCCCGCCGTCCTCGATCAGAAGACCCTGCTCAACGTCGAGGACAGCAAGCCACTGATCGAGATGGCGTCGAGCGGCCCGCTCGGTGTGGATCCCAAGCTCTTCGCGGTGATCGGCATCCTCGCGCTCGCCAACGGCGCGCTCATCAACATGATCATGGCCTCGCGTCTGGTCTACGGCATGAGCGTGCAGGGCATCGTCCCGAGGTTCTTCCGCCAGGTGCATCGCACGCGCCGCACGCCGTGGGCGGCGATCCTCTTCACCACGGCGCTCGCGATGGCGCTCTCGAGCACGGGCTCGGTCTCCGACCTGGCGTCGACGACCGTCGTGTTGCTGCTGTCGGTCTTCACCTTCGTGAACGTGTCGGTCCTCGTCCTCCGCAAGGACGCTCCGACTTCCAAGAAGCACTTCCATGCGGGAACCGCAGTTCCGATCATCGGCGCGGCCGCCAGCTTCCTGGTGCTGGTCTACACCGTGGTCGACGATCCCGCCCAGCTCCTGCGCGCGGGGCTGCTGCTCCTGCTTGGTGGCGTGCTCTGGTTCGTCAACGCCGGCGCGCGCCGCGCGGAGGATCGCAAGTTCGACACGACCGAGATCATCGCGATGGAGCGCGGCTCCGAGAAGGACTGACGACGCGGCGGCGACGCCGAGGCCACGGAGCAGGTGAGGCGGCGCTGCGTCCTTCGATCCGACACGGCGTCGACCGTCGCCGCGCCACGGCATCGCCTGTGTGAACAGGTGGTCATCGCCGGGCGCGCCGTGCCCGTAGAATGAGGGCATGGCTTCCGCGCGTCAGATCATGGTCGGCAACGTTCCCGTCGGTGGCGGGGCGCCCGTCGCCGTCCAGACGATGACGAAGACGGAGACGGCCAACCACACCGAGACGCTCGCGCAGATCAAGCGCGTCGCCGAAGCCGGTGCCGACATCGTCCGCGTCGCCGTGCCACGCGTGCAGGATGTCGAAGCGCTGCGGGACCACATCCTCCCGCACTCGCCGATCCCGATCATCGCCGACATCCACTTCAACCACACCCTCGCCATCAAGGCGATGGAGGCGGGCGTCCACTGCATCCGGATCAACCCGGGCAACATCGGCGGGCCCGACAAGGTGGCCGAGGTCGTCGCCAAGGCGAAGGAGCTGGGCGTGCCGATGCGCATCGGCGTGAACTCCGGCTCGCTGCCCAAGCACCTGATCGACCTCGAGTTCGAGAACCCGGTCGAGGCGCTCGTCACCGCCGCCACCGACTTCGTCGACCTGATGCACCGTCTCGACTTCGACAACTTCAAGGTGTCGATGAAGTCGACGAGCGTGCCGAACACGATCGCGTCGAACCGCCTCCTCGCGTCGAAGATCGACCATCCGCTGCACCTCGGCGTCACGGAGGCCGGAACGAAGTGGACCGGCTCGATCAAGAGCGCCGTCGGCCTGGGCACGCTTCTCGCCGACGGCATCGGCGACACCGTCCGCATCTCGCTCTCGACCTTCCACGCCGAGGAGGAGGTCAAGGTCGCCTGGGAGATCCTCAAGGCGCTCAAGATCCGCGAGAAGGGCCCGGTGCTCATCGCCTGCCCCACGTGCGGCCGGCTCCAGTTCGACATGGACTCGATCGTCACCGAGGTCGAGCAGCGCCTGCAGGCCTACCCGGACCCGATCGAGGTCTCCATCCTCGGGTGCGCGGTCAACGGCATCGGTGAAGCGCGCCACGCCGACTTCGGCATCACGGGTGCCAAGGATGCCGGCATGATCTTCTCGAAGGGCGAGCCGCTCAAGAAGGTCCCGACCGATCGTCTCGTCGAGGAGCTCTTCGCGGAGATCGACCGCTACTACGCGTCCGACAAGACCATCGTGCGCGACGCCAAGCTCGCCGCCGAAGCCCGCCAGTGGCTCTCGGAGAACGAGGATCTCGAGGCGATGACGCCCGAGCGCCTCGCGGCCATGGAGCTCGAGAAGAACAAGGCCTCCGGTGGCGGCGAGGACCTCTTCGCCATCACGCAGACCGCGGCCACGGCGACGGTCGACGAGACCTCCTCGCCGACGGCCGGCCGACGCTTCAACCGCTGAGCCGAGCCGGCCGGGTCGACCCCGAGCCCGCGTGACGCCTGGTGGCGACGCAGGCCGGCGGCTCAGCCGACGGCGGCTGCTCGAGATCGGTGGCGGCTTTGCGGCCGGCGCCGCGATCGGCGGCGGAGCGGCCGGGGCGAGCGCGCGCGACGATGACGTCGCGCAGAACGCCGAGGCCTCGTACCCGTTCGACGGCCCCCACGAGCAGGCCGGGATCACGACGCCGCGCCAGCGGCATCTCGCCCTGGCCGCGTTCACCCTCGACGACGGCCTCCACGGCGCGTTCGGTCGTGGCGAGCTCGCAGGGCTGATGCAGGACTGGTCGACGGCCGCGCGGGCGCTCGCCGCCGGGCAGGCGCTTCCCGAGGGCCTCGGCAGCTCGGCGGGGCTGGGCGCCCCCGCCGACACCGGAGAAGCCGACGGACTGGGCCCGTCCGGCCTCACCATCACCTTCGGTTTCGGCCCCGAGGTGTTCGGCACCGAACGAGACCTCGTCCGCGCCGCCGATCGCCCGGGCCGACTCGAAACGCTGCCGCGCTTCGCCGGCGATGCGCTGGAACCGCGGTGGTCCGGTGGGGACCTGCTCGTCGCCGCCTCGGCCGATGACGCGCAGGTCGCGGTTCACGCGATCCGCAACCTCGCTCGGATGGCCCGTGGCGCCGCCGGGCTCCACTGGCTGCAGCGCGGCTTCCTGCCGGAGACCGCGAAGGCCGGCGAGGCGCCGCGCAACCTGATGGGTTTTCGCGACGGCCAGAGCATGCTCGACCACCGCGACCAGGTGAGCGCCGGCAAGTTCCTGTGGTCCGGCAGCGATGCCCCGGCTTGGATGCGCGGCGGAGGCACCCAGCTCGTCGTGCGACGCATCCGGATGCAGCTCGAGGCGTGGGACACCGCCACGCTCGAGCACCAGGAGGCGACGGTCGGTCGGTCGAAGGGCGACGGCGTCTTCCTCCCGGGGACGGCGGCCGGGCGCGGCGACGACTACGACGGCTCAGCCGTGGATCCCGACGGCCGCGGTGCCGAGGGGAGCCACGCCACCGTCGCCCGCGACGCCGCAACCGCGACCGGGCAGATCCTGCGGCGCCCGTACTCCTACGCCGACGGCGTCGTCGAGGAGACCGGCCAGCTCGACGCGGGCCTGATCTTCCTCGCCTTCCAGCGCAGCATCCCCGACCAGTTCATCCCGATGCAGGAGCGGATCGCGCGGCTCGACGCGATGAACGAATACACCTCGCCGATCGGCTCGGCCGTGTTCGCGGTCCCGCCCGCGAGCCGAGGCCCGAAGGACTGGGTCGGCAGCGGCCTGCTGGGCTAGGGAAAGCCAACGGGCCGCGCCGAGGGAGAGTCGGCGCGGCCCGCATTTCCCACCCAGGGAAGTTGGTTGCGTCGGCGTCAGCCGACGAGCGTCCTGCCGTTCGCGATGAGCGTCACGTCGATGTTGCCGCGGGTCGCGTTCGAATACGGGCAGGCCTGATGGGCCTTGCCGACGAGCTCGGCGGCGAGGTCGTCGTCGAGGCTCGGGAGGGAGACGTCGAGCGTCACCTGCAGGCCGAGGCCTGAGGCGGTCTTGCCGAGGTCGACCGTCGAGGTGATCGACACGTCGCCGGTCTCGGCGTCGGCGCCGACCGCCTGGATCGCGCCCTCGAAACAGGCGGCGTAGCCGATCGCGAAGAGCTGCTCGGGGTTCGTGCCGGTGCTCTCGGCCGGGCCGCCGAGCGCTTCGGGCTTGTCGAGGTTCACCTCGAGCTTGCCGTCGTCGGTGCGGCCTTCGCCCGCGCGCCCCCCGGTGACGGTCGCCTTTGCGGTGTAGACGGTCTTGAAAGCCATTGGGCCGAGCCTCGTCGGATCAGGGAGCGGGCCGCCCGGGATGCGCTGCACCGGCCGAGCGGGGTCTGTCTTCGACCATAGTGCGGCCGCCCCGGGTGTCCGCGCCGAGACCGGGCGTGGCCGACGCATTCCGGCCGCTGCCCGGCGATGCCCGACCCTCCGCACGCCGCGAATGGTCGCGGAGGCCAGTTCCGCAACCTCCGTCCGTATGTTGGGTTCTCACTGAGCAGGGTCGCCCGCCGGCGTCCTCTGCCCGCCCAGTCCCGGAGTCCATCCTGCCCTCCATCGCCTCTCGTGCGCGCGCTCTCCGTGCACGCCTGCTCGTCGTTCTTGCGGCCGCGCTGCTCCTGACCGGTCTGGCGTCGTCGGCGCAGGCCGCGGTCCAGAACGCGTCCCCGATCGTGTGGGACGGGGTCCCCGGATACGGGTACCTCACCCATCCGACCGACCAGCTCGGCGTGCCCGGCTCGGAGGCGGGCGGCATCGTCACGCCCGAGGGCGCGATCTTCACGCCCTCGGTCGAGGTGACGCCGTGGCTCGGTGCGAAGACGATCGGTGTGGCCAAGCGTCGCGGACTTCCCGACCCGAAGGTGCCGCTGTTCGCCACGAGCGCGGGCTCGAAGGGCACGCTCGGCACGGCGGCGTGGTGGGCGGCCGACATCGCCGGCGCCCCCTCGGCCGTGATGGCGCTCGCCCCGAACCGCAAGCGCGAGTTCGGTGTGGCGCTCAAGTGGGGCGGACCATCGAAGGCAGGCGGCCGGTTGCCGTCGTACCGCTTCGTGCGGCCCGCCGTCCCCGTGCGGTCCGGCCTGTACTCCCAGCCCGGCGAGCCGTTCGCGCCCGGCCGCTGCTGGCAGGTCAAGCGGCGCGGCGGCGGGTACGTCGTCACGCGCGGCAAGTCGGTCGTCGCGCTGATCGTCGGCTCTGCCCGCCGCGTGTCGGCCAAGCTGCCCGGCGCCAGGACGAACGGTTGCACCAACAGCGCCAAGCAGCTCGCGATCGCGCTTCGCCTTCGCGTCTCGCCCAAGAGCGCGATCGGCCACGTCGTGGTCCCGTTCCTCCCGCTCGCCACGAACGACCCTCGCGTCGGCGCGATCCTCGCGGCCGACGTTCGGGCCACCGGCCTCACGATGGCCGACGCCTTTCGCGCGCAGCGCAACGCCGGCTCGGTGATCTCGCTGCCCGAGGCGGCCGTGCAGAAGGCGCTCGATGCCTCGATCACGAACATGATGGTGCCGCGGTACCAACTGCCGGACGGCCAGTGGGTGCAGACCGTCAACACCGCGCAGTACCACTCGTTCTGGCTGCGCGACGCGGCGTCGATCTCCAACGCCCTCGACCTCGTCGGCATGCACGGGCTGGCGGCGCAGAACCTCGCCTACTACACCACCTGGCAGACCCCGGAGGGCGAGTTCAACTCCCGCATCGGGCAGCGCGACGGGCACGGCCAGGCGCTGTGGTCTCTCGGTCAGCACGTGCGCCTCACCGGCGACGTAGCCTTTGCGACGGGCTGGCTGCCGTCGGTGGTCCGCGCCCTCGATTGGACCGCCGCCGCGATGGCCGCCAGTCCGCAGGGCATCCTGCCGCCGTCGGACCCGGGCGACAACGAACTCCTCGCCGGCCTCGTGACGGGCGACCAGCTGTGGGCCGTCGCCGGCCTCGACGCCGCCGTCACCATCGCGACCGTCGCGGGCGACCGCGCCACGCAGCGGCGCGCGACACAACTGCGCGACACGCTCCGCGAACGCGTCGTCGCGCTCATGCGCTCCACGGCGCTGGGCAACCGCATCCGGCCGGTCCTCGACCAGCTCGGCGGCTACAGCTGGGGGGAGCTGTGGGCGGCCTGGCCGTACCCGTCGCTCTCGCCGACCGACCCGCTCGTGCAGTCGACGATGACGGCGTCGGTCTCCGAGCAGAAGGAGGGCATCGGCACCTACTCCGCCGGCGCCTTCCTCCACACCTACACGGGCTTTCGCGTCTGGCAGACCCAGCTGCGCGCCGGGGATCAGGTGCAGCCGCTCGACGGTCTCTACAGCACGCTCACGCACCTCACGTCGACCGGCGGAGGCTTTGAGACCTACCTGCGCCCCTACGGCAAGCGCGACACGAGCACGAACCTCGCGCCGCACGGCTGGCTCGCCTCCGAGCTCACCACGCTCATCCACGACCTGCTGGTCCGCGACCAGGACGACGAGCTCGTGCTGCTCGGTGCGCTGCCCGCGGCCTGGCTCGTCCCAGGCGCCGTGACGAGCGCCCAGCGCCTCGAGACGGCCCAGGGCTCGATCGACCTGCGCTTCGAGGCGACGGAGACCGGTGGCGTGCTCTCGTGGTCGCTCACCCCGCGTGCCCGCACCCCGAAGATGCGATGGACGCTGCCGACGACGATCGACGGCGCCTCCGTCGTCGGCGACGGCACCCTTGCCAACCGCGAGGTCACGCTGACGAAGCCCGTCGGCTCGCTCACGATCACCTGGCGCCGTGACGCCGCGCCCGGCCCGTCGCTCGCCGCGACCCTCCAGCGCCTCCAGGACGAATACAAGACCCGCGGCCTCACGCCGCCGGAGTAGGGCCGGGGACCGACGCCCCGCGAGGCAGTCCGCCCCGGAACGACCTGGGGCCGCACGGTGGCGGCCCCAGGGAGAACGACTGCCCTCGGCGGGCAGAGCCGGCGTGCCGCGGCAGGGCCGCGACACGAGGACTACTTCGCGGCGGCGTAGCGCTCCGCGACCTTGTCCCAGTTGACGACGTTCCAGAACGCCTTCAGGTAGGCCGGGCGCTTGTTCTGGTAGTTGAGGTAGTACGCGTGCTCCCACACGTCGTTGCCGAGCAGCGGGGTCTTGCCGTCGGTGAGCGGGGAGTCCTGGTTGGCCGTCGACGTGATGGCGAGCTCGCCACCGTCGAGCACGAGCCACGCCCAGCCGGAACCGAACTGGTTCACGCCGGCGGTCTCGAACTGCTCCTTGAACGCGTCGAGCGAACCGAACTTGGCCGTGATCGCGTCGGCGAGTTCACCGGTCGGCTCGCCGCCGTCGGGCGAGAGCGCCTCCCAGAAGAGGGAGTGGTTGAGGTGGCCGCCACCGTTGTTGCGGACCGGACCCTGCTTGTCGGCCGGGAGGGACGACAGGTTCGCGACGACCTCCTCGATCGACTTGTCGGCCCACTCGGTGCCCTCGAGCGCCGCGTTGGCTTTGTCGACGTACGCCTGATGGTGCTTGTCGTGGTGGAACTCCATCGTCGCC
>JAURVW010000906.1 GCA_030655275.1 Solirubrobacteraceae bacterium | reverse complement strand
CGCCCGGAGGGATCGGGTTTGCCTTGACTTTTCTTTTGTTAGCTTTTCTTTGTGTCAAGACAAAGAAAAGTAAAAGGCCACGCTGCTAACGGTAATGTGTACACGCAAACAGTTTGCCTGGAACGATCTGCCATCGGATTTCCTAAAAAGATAATTAGGCGACAACCAAAAAGTGGAGAAACAAATCCTCGGCAGAGGTGAGTAGCGAGGAAGAGTCATCGCTTCCGTTGGTGGTGAAAACACCAACATGGCCAGGAACGCCCGGAGGGATCGGGTTTGCCTTGACTTTTCTTTTGTTAGCTTTTCTTTGTGTCAAGACAAAGAAAAGTAAAAGGCCGCGCTGCTAACGGTGATGTATACACGCGAAGAGTTTGCCTGGAACGATCTGCCATCCGATTTCCTGAAAAGATAATTAGGCGACAACCAAAAATGGAGAAACAAATCCGAGGCAGAGATGAGTAGCGAGGAATAGGCATCGCTTCGGTTGGTGGTGAAAACACCAACACGGCCAGGAACGCTCGGAGGATCGGGTTTGCCTTAACTTTTCTTTTGTTAGCTCCTATGTTTGTAAAAACAGATCATTGTTCTTTGATTTAAGTTTTAATGCCATTAAATTTTGTAGATAAAAGTGAAAAAGGGTGGGAGTTCATTTGTTAGCAAACAGCTTTTAAGCATGTTGTAGAAAAGATCCAACCTCACTCTTTTTTATCTCTTTGAGCTTGAACAGAATGTAAGGAAAGGGCTTTTCGCCTTTATCCTGGATAACCAATAGGAGTAAAAGCGAAGGGAGATTTTTCACTTTTTATTTTTTCAATAACTTAAAATGAACTGGCATGAAAAAAATTGTAAAGCAGGTCTTAGGCATAGACGTAGCTAAAAATGAACTGGTTGTTTGCTTAGGCAGAATGTATGATGACTGGAGCCCGGAACTTTATGGCCATAAAACGTTTGCTAATACAGCAAAAGGATTTTTAGCCTTAATGCTATGGGTAAAAAAGTATACCGAAGAAGGTCTTCCTATTCGTTTTGTAATGGAGGCCACCGGGATCTATCATGAGTCATTTGCTTACTTTTTAAATGATAATGGGTATGAAGTAAGCATTGTGTTGCCTAACAAAATAAGCAACTACATCAGGACACTTGAAGTAAAAACCATTACCGACAAAACAGCCTCGGAAGCAATAGCTAGGTTCGGCCTTGAAAGGAAACTGGACCAAT
>JAURVW010000903.1 GCA_030655275.1 Solirubrobacteraceae bacterium | reverse complement strand
TTCGAGCACGTCGGCCAGGCCACGTTCCCGACCTCCGTGCTGACGGTCAAGCCGTTCGGCAAGGTCGTCATCTGCGGCGCGACGTCGGGCTTCAACCTCGACTTCGACGTCCGCTACCTGTGGATGAAGCAGAAGGAGATCGTCGGCTCGCACTTCGCGAACGCGTGGGAGTGCAAGCTCGCCAACGACCTCATCGTCGAGGGCAAGATCCAGCCGGTGCTGTGGAAGACCCTCGGGTTCGACCAGATCGCCGAGGCCCACCAGCTCATGTACGAGAACAAACACTCGGGCAAGATCGCCGTGCTCGTCGGCGCGACGGAGCCCGGCCAGGGCCGCACCGCCGAGGGTCCGGGCGCGATCTACGCCGAGGTCGGTGCCTGAGATGGCCGCCTACTCCTTCCACGTCTCGTTCTACGCGACGGGTCTGCGTGGCGACGATCTCAGCGTCGCGCTGGATCAGCTCGCTCCCATTGCCTCGCGTTACGGCGCGAGCCACTGGAGCGTGCATCGCTCGACCGACGACCTCTACAAGTTCCTGCTGGTCGTGAACTTCTCCGACAAGATCGGGTTCCAGAAGTTCTGGTACGGCGACGAAGCCGTCGACTTCCGTGCCGGGATGGCGGGTGCGTTCCAGAACCCCGTCGTCTACGTGCCGCACGAGATCACGGTCTCCGGCGACGCGGTCGTCGCCTAGCGACGCAGATCGGCGATCACGCCCGCCACAGCGGCGGGCCGCCATCGCCTCGAAGGCCTCGAAGGGCTGTCGTGCCACCGGCGCGGCAGCCCTTCGTCGTTGTGCGGGCAATCGCGTTCGGGCCGCGGCGACCCGATCGGCGCGCCCGTTGCCGATCTGGCGACATGCAAGTTCGGATGCGCCCATGGGCGACGCGCGTGTTCGCGCCGTTGTGTCCTACCGTAGGGACGGGCAGCCACTTGCCCGCTCTGTGCATGGCCACTCCACGGCGACCGCATCCACGCCATTCCGGACTCCCCCGACCCATCCGACTCCCCGATGCCCATCCGACCCACGTGGTCGGCTGGCCGTCCCTCCAGGCCCGCGACCGGACCGCCCGGCCTCGCCGCGCTGATCGACGCTGAACGCAGCGCACTTCGAGAGCACCACGACCGTCTGCGTTCCCTGCAGGCCGCACGGCAGGAGGCCGCGATCCGGGCGACCGACGTCGAGGCGGCCCTCCAGCGCCAGAAGTCCTCCCCGGCCGGCCACTCCGGCATGCGCGACCGGCTTCGGATGAACGAGCAGCAGGCACGTCTGCTCGTCGCCGACGTTCGCGCGCGCGCCGCGGAGGCGCGGTCCTCCGTCGACGCGGCCGAGTTCCGGACGAGGGCCTCGGAGCAGCGTCTCGACGAGATCCGCAAGCTCATCGACGGCCTCGGGCTGCCCGATCCGTCGCTCCTGGATGCCATTCGCCGGTCACCGGAGCTTCCGCCGACGACCGTCGCCTATCCGAGCATCGCCGCGTTCATCGAGGCCCGCCCGGAGCGCGCCCAGGGCGACCGGCGCCTCGCCGACCTGATCGGCCGTCCGCTGGGCGACCGATGGTCGCTGGAGTCGGAGGCCACGCCCTGGGTCGGCACGCGCTGGCGCGCGGCCTGGTCGTGCGACGGGTTCGATGCCCTCGGTGAGATCTATGCCGTGGAACTCGTGCTGAAGGCCCACCCTGTAAGGCGTGTGCTCCTGCTCGGCACCGCACCCGCCGATCCGGGCAACGCCCATCGCGTCGAGGCGATGTTGGCGAAGCAGGGCGAGCGCAACTCCCTCGCCGCGCTTGCCGCTGCAGCCTGCCGGCTCCACTGAACCGCGTTCGGCGCGCTGCCAAACCGAACGGCGCTCTCCACTTCGCACTGGACAGCGCCAGTCAACGAACCGGTAAGTCCAGCAACAGCGGGCGGAGGATCGATTACCACCTTCTCGCTCCACTGGGTACTCTCTGCGGATGCCGTCCCACGCCGCGCCGGCTTCGCATGCCGGCACCCACGTCTTCGCGCCTGCGCGAGGCGACCACCACCTCCCCCTGCCGAGTCCGGGCAGCCGCCGGCAGCGCACGCGGCAGGCCTTGATCGATGCGGCCGGTCAGCTCTTCTCCAAGCAGGGGGTCGAGCGCACCACCGTCGAGGAGATCGCGGAGGCCGCGAACCTGTCGGTCGGCTCGATCTACAAGCATTTCGCCAACAAGGAGGCGCTCGCCGTCGCCTTCATCGACGAGTCGCTGGCGATCGCCGAGTCCTACATCGGCGATGCGATGTCGGCGGATTCGCCCGTCGACCGGATCCTCGGCGCGGGCGACGCCTACTTCCGATACGCCCGCGACCATTCGGCCGCGTGCCGCTTCGCGATGATGCGCGCGTTCGATCCGAGCGACAACGAGGCGACCGACCCGATCGACCGGGCGATGGCGAAGCGCATCCAGCGGATCCTGCTCGCGATCGCGGAGAACCTCAAGGAAGCGATGGACGCCGGCCTCCTGCGGCGCATGCCGATCGACGAGGCCATGGTGTTCCTCTGGGGCACCTGGAGCGGGGTCGCGCACCAGGTGATCCGGCAGGACCCACTACGGATCCCGGCGGAGCTCGGCGACCGTGCCCTGGGTCTTGCTCGGGCGGTCCTCACGGACGCCCTGGGCCCCACCAGGCCCCCGACGAGCTCGACGCTCGCCGAGGCCTAGCCGGAGGTCAGGCTGCGATCGCCGCTTCGATGGCGGCTACAACCTCGTCGGACTCCGGTTCGACGGTCGGCCGGAAGCGGTGCAGGACGGTGCCGTCGGAGGAGACCAGGAACTTCTCGAAGTTCCACTGCACGTCGCCGGATTCGCCGTCGGCGTCGGCAGTGCCGACGAGGGCCTCGTAGAGCGGGTGGCGACCGTCGCCGTTGACGTCGAGCTTCTCGGTCATCGGAAAGCTCGTGCCGTAGGTGGTCGAGCAGAAGGTCTCGATCTCCTCGGCGCTGCCGGGCTCCTGCTCACCGAACTGGTTGCAGGGCGCGCCGAGGACGGTGAAGCCCTGGTCGCCGAAGCGCTGCTGGAGGTTCTCGAGGCCCGTGTACTGCGGCGTGAGGCCGCACTTCGAGGCGACGTTCACGACGAGGACGGTCTTGCCGGCGGTGGCCTCGTCGCCGAGGTCGCCTCCGGCCAGGGCTTTGATATCTACGTTGAGCAGCGGCATACGCGGCCCACTCTAGGACGAAAGGAGCCGCCTTCCGAAGATGGGGGCACATCGACCGGAGCTGTCGGTATCGCGCCGCAGATTCGTTCTGCCTGAGCCGGTTCTAGGCCGCCAGGCCGGGGCCGGCTCAGGCGGAGCGAAGATGCAAGCGAGAGCGGCCGCTCAGCCCTTTTCCAGAGGGGCCATCGAGAGACCGGCGCCTGAGAGCTGGTCCCAGTAGTGCTCGGCGAGCTCGAGGTGACCGGACCAGACGATGGCCTGGCCGGAGTTGTGGATCTGATTGGCGAGTGCGAGGCCCTGGTCGACGGAGACGCCCGGCAGTGTGCGCGCGAGGGCGTTGGACACGCTCTCGAAAGTGTTGTGGTCGTCGTTCAGGACGATGACGCGCCAGGCGCCGCCGAGACCGGTATCGGGGCCCGCAACACTCGGAAGCGTGGCGGTATTGGTCATAGCGGGACAACGAGGGTACGCGACGAGGCGGCGGCGTTCAAGGACGAACGTGGCACACAACGCCGGTCCGCTCCTCCGGGCGCCGTCGGGTCGCCCGAAAGACGGTGCGTCAGGCGTCTCCGGCTGCGGCGGCGATGCGCTCCCGTTCGATCTGGAGGCCCTGCCAGAGGGTGGCGGCGTCCATCGTGGTGCCGTAGCCCTTCACCTGGGCGTGGCCCGTTGCGGCCCCGACGGCGGCCTCGAGGGTCCTGCCCCAGGTGTCGGCGTCGAGGATCGCGGCGAGGTCACCGAAGTGCTTCAGGCCTTCGCGGGTGCGCGCGATGTGGAGGGCGACGTCGTCGTAGGCACCGAAGTGGGTGAGCATGAGGCGGGTCGGGCGCCACTCCTCGATGACGTCGAGGGAGCGGTTCCAGGCGACGCGGTCGGTGTCGGGCGGGGTCGTCATCGGCAGGACGAACTGGTGGCCTGGGAGTCGCACGCTGGCGGTGTCGCCCACGTAGGCGTCGCCCGTGAGGGTGTTGAGGAAGGAGACGTGGTGCTTGGCGTGGCCCGGGGTCTCGGCGACGATGAACTCGTCGATGGCCTCGCCGTCGCCCACGATCCGCACGCGGTCCTCGGGGACGGACGCGATCTCGCCGAAGAGCGCGGCGAGGTTGTCGGCGCCGCCGTAGACCTGCTCGGCCGAGGCGACGAGGCGTTCGGGCGAGATCAGGTGGCGGGCGCCGCGGGCGCCGACCCAGACCTCGGCGTCAGGATGGTCGCGCAGGAGCACGCCGACGCCGCCGGAGTGGTCGAGGTGGATGTGGGTGACGAGGATGCGCTTCAGCGACGTACCGGCCAGCGCTTCGCGGATCGGATCCAGCGAGACGCTCGGCCCCGGGTCGACGATCGTGTGGTCATCGACCCGCCAGCAGCAGATCTGCTGCGGCTGACCGAGGTAGTTCACGTCGATCGGCCGAGCGGGTGTGGGGGCAGGGGCACTCATGCCGCGGACTCTTTCAGGAGACCCGCCGAGACGGCGAGCGCCCGGAGCAGGAGGGTGACGTGGCCGACGCGCGAGACGGTGAGCATGTGACCGCCATCGATCTCGTGCATCGCACAGCGCGGGATCGAGCGGGCGGTGCGGTGGCCGGCCTCGAGCCGCACGACGCGGTCGCCGCGCGCGTGGATGACGGCCGAGGGCGTGAGGATCGTGCCGAGCTGGCCGTCGACCGCCGCGGCATCTCGGCTGAGCATCTTGGCCTCCGCGAGGTAGGACCGCAGCGCCTCCGGCTGGAGGGTGCGGTCGCGGACACCGGCGAGGTGCTCCTCGTCGACGGGATCCGGCGCGAACGCCATCGGGTCGGCGAACCGCGCGATCATGCCCCGCCCGACGTCGCTGAGGATCGTCGACTTCACGAACGACCAGACGGCGGGCCGGGCGAGGAACCGTTCGATCGCTTCGGTCCCGGGCGGCGGTTGGCGATCCGAGCGCTCCTCGCGCAACGCAGGCGCCAGGAGCCCGAGCGCCCCGACGAGGTCCGGACGCCTCGCGGCAAGGCTGGCGGCGACCACTGCGCCATAGGAATGGCCGAGCAGCAGGACCGGGCCGGTGCGACGCGCGAGGCGCTCGATGAGGTCGGTGTAGATCGCGACCTGTTCGGGCACGGACAGCGCCTCTCCCCCGGTCTTGCCGTAGCCGATCCGGTCCACCGCGACGAACCGGAAGTCCTCGGCGAGCGTGTCGCTGAGGCGATTCCAGTCCTCGGCCGAGCCCGGCAGGCCATGGAAGGCGATCGCGACCGGGGCGTCGCTGCGGCCCTGCTCGATCGTGCGCAGCTGGCGGCCGGCGGCGACGCGGCGATGCTCGTGGCGCCCCTCGCGGACGGGCCGGCGATCCGAGGGGTCGGGGGCGTCCGTCTCGTCCATCGACATCAGCCTACGAGCCGCGGCGCGCCACTCTCGCGATACGCTCCGCCATCGTGCTCAGGCTCCCGTCCCCCTTCGCTCTGACCATCGCGCTGGCCGCCTCGTTCCTGCTGCCGGGCTGCGGCGGAGGCGACGTCGACACCGTCGCCCTGCGCACCCAGCTCAGCGGCGTCGCCGATGCGCTCGACCGCTGCGTCGGAAAGACCAACGACGCCCGCAAGTGCGCGACCGCGCAGGCGCTCGGCGACCTTCCCGACGGCACGGAGCTCGGCTCGGCGCCCGGGCAGATCCGGATCCAGGCGAACCGCGCGCTGCGGTACGAGCTGGTGGCCGAGGTCGGCGACGACGTGCAGTTCTCGGTGCTCGCTGCGCCCGTCGGCGCCCGCAAGCGGTACTGCCTGCCGGCCGGCCGCGGCGACTGCCCCAACAGCGGCGCGTGGTGACCCACCGGGCATCCGCCGGTCCGATCGTCGGCCGATGGTCGGCTGCGGTCGCGGCGCTCCTGATGGTCGCTGCCGTTTGCGGCTGCGGCGGCGGCGGGGAGCCCGCCGCCGACGGCCCACCGCAGACCACCCCGGCGTTCACCGTCGGCGACGCCTCCCCGAGCACCCCCGATCCCGCCGCGGCGCCCGCGACCGATGCACCGACCCCGGAGCCCGACTCCCCGGCCGCCACGCAGCCGGGCTCCCCGGCCGAAGATCCGTCTCCGGCCGGTGTCACGCCGGACGACGTCTCGAAGAAGCGCGAGCGCCCGCACAGCCTGTCGGAGCGGGTCGCCGCCGACGAGACCGCGAAGCTGAACGTCCGCACAATGGTGTCGATCGTCGAGGGCTGCCACTCGGGTCGCGACACCTACAAGGCCTGCAACTCGCACGAGGAGCTCGGGAGCCCGAAGGTGCTGGGCCTCACGATCGGCAAGCGCCGCGGCGACGTGCAGATCAACGCGAGCGACAACGGCTTTCGGATCACCGGCATCTCGATGAGCGGCGCGAAGTTCACGATGGCGCGCGGACCCAACGGCGACCGGTTCAAGTGCATCGCCGGCCGCATGCCCGGCGCCTGCCCGCCGGACCGCACCTGGTCGTTCTGACCCCGGCCCGGGCTCAGGGCTGCAGCGCGGGCCTGACGAGGATCTCGTTCACCGCGGCGTGACGCGGCCGCGACGCCATGTAGAGCACGGCGTCGGCGATGTCCTCGGACTCGAGGATCTTCATGTCGTCGAAGCGGCTCTTGAACCCGGCGATCGCGGTCTCGCTCGTGATGTGGTCGGTGAGCTCCGTGGCGACGGCGCCCGGCTCGACGAGCCCGACGCGCACGTCCTGCTCCTGCAGCTCCATCCGCAGCGCGTCCGACCAGCCGACGAGCCCCCACTTCGTCGCGTTGTAGACGGAGGCGTTGCGCCCGGACGTGCGGCCCGCGACCGACGAGATGTTGACGATGTCGCCGCCGCCGTCCCGCAGGTCGTCCAGGAAGGCGTTCGTGGTGAGCAGCACGCCGGTCACGTTCACGTCGACCATCTGCTTCCACTCGGCGACGTGCCCCTCCTCGAACGGCGAGAGCAACATGACGCCGGCGTTGTTGACGAGGAGGTCGACGCGGCCGAGCTCGCGGGCGCCGACGACCGCGCGCTGCAGGCTGGCGGCGTCGGTCACGTCGGCCTCGATCGCGAGGGCGCTGCGACCGGCGTCGGAGAGCTCCTGCTGCAGGGCCTGGATCCGGTCGCCGCGGCGTGCCAGCAGGACGACGGCGGCGCCGTGGGCGGAGAGCGACCGCGCCGTCGCGGCGCCGATCCCGCTCGACGCTCCGGTGATGACCGCGACCCGGCCCGTGAGATCAAGGTTCATGGTCGCGACGCTAGCGCCCGTCGGGCGCGCCGGCGCGGCCGGACCCGCCAGCCTGCGAGACTGCCTGGCGTGCGCTCCCCGTCGCTGTCCCTTCCCGTCAAGGCCGCGATCCTCGTCGTGGTGTTCGTGGTCGTGACGGCCATCGCCTCGCTCATCGGGACGAAGAACCTCGGCACCGCCGCCACCTTCGGGCAGGTCGCCTTCGGCATCACGCTCGTCGCGTTGATCCTGCTGAGCCCCCGCCAGGGCGCGCCGGACGCCGACGCAGTCGGCCCCAGCACGCGCTGAACCGCGCCGCGCGGCCGCCTCGGTGGGTGCCGCCCGGCCGCCATCGGCCCGCGCCCGTAAGCTGCACTTCGTGCAAGGTGAGTTCCCCAAGCCGTGGCTGCGGTGCTACCGCTGCTGGTCGACCCGCCTCGAGGTGCAGGTCCACTACGACGGCATCCACCGGATCGACCCGATCAGCGGCCGCCGCGTCGAGGCGATCGACGAGCTGCAGGAGGCCGTCGTGCAGTGCCTCGACTGCCTCCACGATCAGCCGCACCTGGGCTTCAGCGACGATCGCGTCGAGCCCATCGAGGACCGCTGGGAACGCATGATCGCCGGCACCCCGTGGGTCGCCTCGTGCACCGTGCGCGTCGACGCCGACCTCGTGGAGACCTGTGAGGGCCCCGAGGCCGCCGACGCCCTCTCCTATGCCGCCTTCGGCGACCACGGCACCCGCGAGTTCTTCACGCACGTCCGCTTCCACACGCATGAGAAGGACGGCTCCGTGGTCGTGCACCTGCTCGTGGAGCTGTACGCGCGGTCGCCCGAGGAGGCCAACGACGTGCTCGAGTCGGCCGCCCGCGGCCACCTGGCGATCACGTCGCTGGCCGAAGAGGCCCGCCCGCCGGCCGCGGCCGACGACTCCCACTAGGGGCGCGGCCCCCCGACCTTCGCGCGGCGGCGCGTGAGCCACCCCGCGAGTTCGCGGAGCTGTCGGACCGCCAGGGTGGTGCCGGCGACCTGCGTGTGCTGGGAGAGCTGCGCCTCGCGGACGAGCAGCTGCAGGCGTCGTACGCCGGAGTCGCGACGCTCGATGCCCGAGGCCACGGCGGCGGTCGCGTCGGTCGCGGTGTCGTCGGAGATGGCGAGGCCGGCCAGGCGGGCGACCGCCGAGAGGTAGTCGTCACGTAGGGCCTGGTTCGCCCAGCGCGCGACGCGCGTGCCGGACGGCAGGGTCGAGATCAGCGTCTGGAGGGCGTCGAGCGGGAGCGAACGGCGCAGGGCACCGACGGCCGTGACGAGCTCGGGCACGGAGCCGCCGGTCTTGTCGGCGACGAACGCGAGGTAGGGCGCGAACGGCAACAGTCGGCAGCGCTCGACGGCCACGGCGAGCTCCTTCGGCACGCCGGCCTCCTCCCAGCGGGCGACCTCGGCGGTGGAGTCCGTCACGCGGTTCTCCGTGTACTGCGCCCGGACCTCCTCGGCCCCGAACTGCTTCGCCGAGCCCTCGATCAGCGCGACGGCCGCGGCGCGGTGCGAGTCGATCGTGGCCCGCAGGTCGTCGTCGGCCGTGACGTCGTTGCGCAGGTACCACCGGCTCACCTGACGGATCGCGTCCTGCACGAGGGCGGCGAGCTCCCAGCGGACGTCCGGCGTGACCTGGTCCAGCCCCTCGATCGCCTCGATCAGGGCGGGCGCCTCGCACACGTCGCGGGCGATCAGGAAGGCCCGCACGACGGCGGCGGCGCTCGCCCCGAACTCGACGGCGCGGCGGGCGACGAAGCTCTCTCCCATCGTGTCGACGATGTCGCCGGCCGCCAGGGTGGCGAGCAGTTCGCGGCGCAGTGGGTGGTCCCAGGCGAGATGCCCGAACCGCTCGACGACGGTCTTCGGGAAGTAGGCGAGCAGGTCGCTCTCGAGGGCCCGGTCGTCGACGAGCGACGACTTCAGCAGCTGCTCCGTGACGGCGAGTTTGGCGAGCGACAGGAGTACCGACAGCTCCGGACGGGTCATGCCGTTGCCGGCGCCGTGGCGTTCGGCCATTCCATCGGTGGTCGGCAGGTCGTGGTCGGACCGCACGAGCCCGGACTTCTCCTCGAGCTCGACCATCAGCTCCTCGTAGGCCGAGATCCGCTTTGGCGAGCGGCGCTGCTCCTCCGTGAGGATGCGGGCCTGGCGGGCGCTCGTGGCGAGCACGTGGTCGCAGACCCAGTCGGTGCAGTCGCGGAGCAGGTCGTTGCGTTCGGCCGGGTCCAGTTCGCCGCGGCGGATGGCCTCGCCGAGCAGGATCTTGAGGTTGACCTCGTGGTCGGAGCAGTCGACGCCGGCGGAGTTGTCGATGAAGTCGGCGTTGATCGCGCCGCCCTTCATCGCGTATTCGATGCGTGCGCGGTGCGTGAAGCCGAGGTTGCCGCCCTCGCCGACGACGGTGGCGCGCAGCGCGCTCGCGTCGACGCGGATGGCGTCGGAGGAGCGGTCCTGCGCGTCGGCGTCACTCTCGGTGCTCGCCTTCACGACGGTGCCGATGCCACCGTTCCAGAGCAGGTCGACATCGGCGCGCAGCACGGCACGGATGAGGTCGGTCGGGGCGACGCGGTCCTCCTCGATCCCGAGGGCCTCCTTGATCTGCGGCGTGATCGTGACGAACTTCGCCGAGCGCGGGAAGACGCCGCCGCCCTCCGAGATGAGCGAGCGGTCGTAGTCGTCCCAGGAGGAGCGGGGCGTGTCGAAGAGGCGCTGGCGTTCGACGAACGAGGCCTCCGCGTCGACCGGGCTGGGGTCGATGAACACGTGGCGGTGGTCGTACGCGCCGATGAGGCGGATCGTGCGCGAGCGCAGCAGGCCGTTGCCGAACACGTCGCCCGACATGTCGCCGATGCCGACGACGGTGATCGGGTCGACCTCGGGGTCGACGCCGCGCTCCTTGAAGTGCCGCTTGACCGACTCCCAGGCGCCGCGGGCAGTGATGCCGAGCGCCTTGTGGTCGTAGCCCTGCGAGCCGCCGGACGCGAACGCGTCGTCGAGCCAGAAGCCGCGGGCGTGGGCGACGCCGTTGGCGGTGTCGGAGAAGGTCGCGGTGCCCTTGTCGGCGGCGACGACGAGGTAGGGGTCGTCCTCGTCGCGGCGGCGCACGAACTCGGGGTGCACGATCTGCTCGCCCTCGCGGGAGTCCGTGAGGTCGAGGAGCGAGCCGACGTAGTCGACGTAGGCCGCTTCGACGGCGGCGCGCAGGTTGGCCGGGTCCGTCGGCGGCTGGCGCAGGCGAAAGCCGCCCTTGGCGCCGGCGGGAACGATCACCGCGTTCTTGACCATCTGTGCGCGCATGAGGCCGAAGACCTCCGTACGGAAGTCCTCGCGGTCGGACCAGCGCAGGCCGCCGCGGGCGATCGCGCCGCCGCGCAGGTGGACGCCCTCGACGTGCGGGGCGTACACGTAGACCTCCCAGAGCGGCGCGGGCTGCGGCAGCGCGGGGATGTCGGCGGCGCGGAACTTGAGGGCGAGAGCGGCGCGGCCCGGCTTGTAGTTGTTGGTGCGGACCGTCGCGTCGATCAGGCCGAGCTGGTTACGCAGGATGCGGTCGTGGTCGAGCGACTCCATCTCGTCGATCGCGGC
>JAURVW010000900.1 GCA_030655275.1 Solirubrobacteraceae bacterium | reverse complement strand
CCGCGCTCTACGACGCCAAGCGCGCGGGCCGCGACCGCGTCGTCATCGCCGACACCGGCGCGGAGCCCGCGGCTCCGGCGACGGCCCGCTCGGGTGGCCCCGACGGGACGGTGTTCGAGGTCGTCCCGCAGCCGACGGTGCGCGCCCCCGCGCCGACCCGCCTAGAGGCCGTCACCCGCCGGGCCGCGCTGGCGGCGACGCCGGTGTCCTTCGGGCATGACGACCGCAACTGGCTCGTCCGCGGCGACTTCGAGCGCGAACACATCCGCACGTCGGCCCGCGCCATGGTCCGCACCCACCACGGCGCGCTGGGCATGATTGGCCTGGCGCTCGTCGCGAGCATCCCGTGGATGGGCTGGCAGCTGATGGCGCCGGCGATCTTGCCCGTGATCGCGTACCACGCTGCCGAGCGCCGGATCCGGCGTGTGCAGCGCCCCGAACTCACGCTGGGCCTGGCCTGGCTCTCGGTGCAGGTCGCGATCTTCGCGGGCGCGTTGATCGCCTCCCCGGCCGAGCCGTACATGCTGATCCTGTTCGTGCCGATGATGATCGGCGTCACGGCCGTCTTTCCCTCGCGCGGCATCCTCGTCGCCACGGTGCTCACCCTCTCCCTGCTGCTCGCCGGCGCGGTCGGCGCTCGCGCAGAGCTCTTCCTCGCGTATCCGGGCCTGGCCATCCCGCCGGTGCTGCTGATCGCGGGCTTCGCGCTCATGAGCAGCGTGGCCGGCCGCTCCGCGATCGAGTTCCGCACGCAGGCGATCGTCGACCCGCTCACCGGCCTGCTCACCCGGGCAGCGCTCACCTCGCGGCTGGAGGAGCTCGGCAAGCAGTCGACCCTCGACGCCACGACCGAGGTGTCCGTGATCGCGTTCGACATCGACGCCTTCAAGATCCTCAACGACACCTACGGCCACGCCGCGGGCGACGACGTGCTCCGCGCCGTCGGCGAGGCCACGCGGTCCCAGCTGCGAGCCCTCGAGTGGGGCTTTCGGCTCGGCGGCGACGAGTTCATGGTGGTCGTCCCCGTGGGCGAGGCCCAGGCGGCGCAGCTGGCCGGGACCCTGCGCGCGGCGATCGCGGCGATCGACGTGGACGGGGTCGGGATCACCGGCTCGTTCGGGGTCGCGGCGCTGCGCTCGCGCGAACGGTTCGACTTCGAGGCGCTCTCCGCGCGTGCCGACGTCGCTCTCTACGAGGCCAAGCGAGGCGGACGCAATCGCGTAGCGCTCGCGCCACCCCATTTGGTCTCCGTCGTCGCGATGCCGGGTGCGGCGTGAGCGAACCGGCT
>JAURVW010000898.1 GCA_030655275.1 Solirubrobacteraceae bacterium | reverse complement strand
TCAGTGCCGCGCGCAGCTACTTCATGCGCGCGGTCGCGGCGTTCGCCGCCTGGGGCGCCGACGGCAAGGTCGCGCAACTGCGCGACGACCCGCTGTTCGAGCGCCGCGAAACCGCCGCGCCCGCGCGCCTCGATTCGAGCGCCGCGCTCGACGTCGTCGGCCTCGCCGAAGCCGGCCAGGTGATCGCGCAGGAGCGCAACCCCGACGTCTTGCCCGGCCTGCTGTTCGACGTCGTGCGCCGCTATGCCGCCGCCGAGCGCGGCCGCCTGCTGTGGCTCGAGGAAGGGCACTGGGTCGAGCGTGCCGGCTTCGATCCGGAAGGCCAGTGGGTCTCCGCGCCGGGCGACCCCACCGGCGAGACGCACGCGCCGCTGCCGCCGATGGTCGGCAACTACCTGACGCAAAGCCTGCAGCCGCTGCTGCTGCAGAACGTCGGCCAGCACGCGCGCTTCGGCCACGACACCGAGGTGCAGCGGCTCGGCATCAAGTCGATCGTCGGCCTGCCGATCCAGCACCGTGGCGAGACCGTCGGCCTGCTCTACCTCGACAACCTGCAGACCCACACGCTGCTGGAACCCTCGCACCTGCAGACGCTGCGGCTGCTCGGCCTGCAGTTCGCGGTCGCGTACGAGAACGCGCACGTGCACCGCCGGCTCGAGGCGATGCTGGTCGCGAAGAGCGACGAGGCGCGACGCGGCAACCAGTTGCTGCAGGCGATCCTCGCGAGTTCGCCGGCACAGATCAACGTGCGCGATCGCGAGGGCCGCTACATCGCGCACAACGGCCGCTTCATGGAGTTGTTCGGCCGCGCCGGCGAATCGATGATCGGCCAGCTCGCCTACGACCTGCCCGACCCGGCGCGCGCGCTCGACTGGCGGCGCCGCGACGAAGAGGTGCTCAAGCAGCACCGCTCGCAGCTCACGGTCGACCAGGTGCTCGACGGCGACGTCGAGCGCAGCTTCCAGGTCAACCGCTTTCCGGTGCACGACGTGCACGGCCGCGTCTACGCGGTCGGCACGATCACGGTCGAGGTCACCGAACTCAAGCAAGCGCAGCAGGTCGCCGAGGCGGCGACGCGCGCGAAGAGCGACTTCCTCGCCAACATGAGCCACGAGATCC
>JAURVW010000894.1 GCA_030655275.1 Solirubrobacteraceae bacterium | reverse complement strand
GAGCGCCGCTCTGGCCTCGGCACGCGATCGGTAGACCGACACCTCGACGCCCTGATCCCGCAGGATCTCGGCGAGCGCGAGCGCCCCGGCATCATCGCGGCCCTCCGGATCGAGAACACCGCGCGCACCGGGGGAGCTCGCGCTCACCCGGATCGCGACGAAGGCCACGAGAAGCACGAGCGCGACGATGATCACCCATCCGACGATCGTGCGCGTCCGCCGGGGGCGCGCCTCGGCCGTGGACGGCGCAGGAGTGGTCTGATCGACGATCGTCATGCGGGCACCGCCTCGGGACGTCGCGCACGGAGGCGATCGTCGGTGGCCGACAGGTCTCGGTAGCTCTCTTCGGTCGCCGGATGCCGCAGGTAGCGGACGTCGTCGAACGACACGGCAGCGCGGCGCATCGCTCCCGCCTCATCGGCGAAGACCGCGCTGGCCTCCCGCGCGATCGCCTGCGCCGTCGCACCGGGCGCCGGGTCGATGAGGTCCCGCTCGAGGAGGCCGCGGGCGATGGCGCGGTACCGCAGCACGGTCGCCGTGTCCCAGTCGCCGTCACGGGCGCTCCGCTCGGCATCCGACCGCAGCTGCGCCGCATCGCGATCGTCGTCCACGCCGAGGAGGTCGGTGCGCGCGCGCCGCACGGCCCGGGAGCTGCGCGGCCTGCCCCAGACGATGAGAGCGGTGATCAGTGCCGCGACGATGATCGCGCACACGACGATCAGCGCCGCCGGGCCGACGTTCGCCCCGTTGTCCGAGGTGAACAGATCGGCGAGGAACCTCCCGATGTCACGGGCGATCAGATCGAACCACGTCGGCTTCGCGTCGGCATACCGGGGGTTGGACAGCTCTTCCTCGGCCCACCGCCGCGCTTCGTCGCCGTCGGGAACGAAGAGGTCGTCGAACGGTCGGATCATGCCGTGCCGTCACCGCTTCCGGGCGCCGCCCATCCTCCGTCGGACGGAGTGGCCCACGGGCTCCCACCGGGCGGGGTGGAGACTGCCGCGGTCGGCGGAGCAGGAGCGGGCGGCGGCGCCGCGGGGGGGAAGGCGGCGGGCTGCGGCGGGTACTGCTGATGCTGCGGCGGGTACTGCTGATACTGCGGCGGCACGGGCTGCGGGTTCTGATACTGCGGATTCGGGTACTGCCGGCCGTCGTACGCCGGGTACCCGTAGCCCTGGGTCATCATCACGTGC
>JAURVW010000883.1 GCA_030655275.1 Solirubrobacteraceae bacterium | reverse complement strand
CAAACTCGGAATAATCGATGTCGATCGACGTGCTGAAACCGTCCCGTTGGACCTTGGTGCCTACCCCGTCGTGAATGGCAGTGATAAACCGGGAGCGGGTTTTCAGTTTGATCTTGCTGACGACAGCAGCGTTCATGACGGCAATCATCGGACGCGCCTCGCTTCAATTTTCCCGTATCCAGAAAGGGTACTTGTGCCGAAAGCGGCGTTAGCGATCAGATAAACGGTAGTAGTGGAGGCCAGCGACATCCGTCGCCCTGGGGTAAGAAAGCTGACGAAATTGTTGCCGGTTGAAAGCGGTGCTGAGTTCGAGAACTTCATCATTGAGTAATCGAAACTGTTTGAACTCAAGGCATCTGTCGTGGTGTTGATGTTGCCGTACAGGTCAGTGATGGTTGTCGTCGTCCCACCAGTAAATCCAATAACGCCCGTCACATCCCAATCACCTGCTGTAAGTGAGATGCTGGTTATTGTTTTCGACCCGCCATTAGTAAGCGCGACCGGCGAACCTTGAGCAACGGTCGCGCTGACAAACTCCCCAATATTGCCCGCAGTGGCGTTGTCGTTGGTGGATGTGCCGAGATACTGGCCCCGGCCAATGTTCGTGCCCGTTGTTACTGTTAACGTAGCTGCATCCGCGATTGTCAAAGTAGCTGCTGTTGTTGGAGCTGTAATCGCGACCTTGTTTACGCTGGTAACGGCGGCCACGCCTAAGGTCGGCGTAACCAGCGTGGGAGACGTGCTTAAAACATTTGAACCGGAGCCCGTACTAGACGTGACGCCCGTCCCGCCATTGGCGACCGGCAGAGTCCCGGTAACGCCAGTTGTCAGCGGCAACCCCGTGAGATTGGTCGCGACACCAGCCGAAGGCGTCCCAAGGTTCGGAGTTGTGAACGAAGGAGACGACGTAAGCGCCACAGCACCCGAGCCAGACGTGCTGAGCGTTGACATGATGCCGCTTGCAAGCGACGGGATGCCTGTCGCGGTTGACGCCGTGACCAGCTTGCCTGTCGTGCCGCTGTAAACCGTCAGTTGGTTGGTCGCGGAAGATGCTACCGCGCTGGACAAATCACCGCCGCCGCCTGCGGAATACTGCGGAATGTTGAGCGTGTTGCTGATAAACGTCGCAGGCCCGCTCGTGCCGGTTGTCGTCAACAAGATTGGAGCCTGATAGTCGGTGCCAGCCGTGGCCGCTGCCAGCGTCGTGCCATTGCCCTTAATCAAGCTGGTGGAAGCCGTCGAAACACCCGCCAGCGGCAGCCCTGTTGCATTGGTCAGCGTGCCCGATGCAGGAGTGCCGAGAATAGGCGCAACCAACGTCGGCCCATTGGCGAATACGTTAGCTCCCGTCCCCG
>JAURVW010000873.1 GCA_030655275.1 Solirubrobacteraceae bacterium | reverse complement strand
GTTGCTGGCCGGCAATGCGGCGACCTCGACGCTGCTGGCGGTCGCGGTCGCACCGGTGCTGATCTTCGAGACGCGGATCGCGCCGGAGAAGTCGTTCTGCACCTGGGTCGCATCGAGCGCCTGGTTGTAGATGCTCAGCGTGTCGAGCAGGCCTTTGTAGGTCGCGGGGCCGCCGATCAAACCGCCCGGCAGCGGCACCGTGCGCGGCAGCGTCGCCTTCGGCACGCCGTTCGCGTACAGCGTGGTCGTGCCGGCGTCACCGTCGGCGACGAACGCGAGGTGGGTCCAGGTGTTGAGCGGCACGGTGTAGTCGAACGCATAGTCGCCGACGCCGAGCAGCGAGATGCCGACCTTCTGTGCGCTCTTCGCCTGCTCGACCTTCAGCGCCGCCACGGACGAACCGACCAGCCAGCCGTCGTTGCCATCGGCGGTGCGCTGCACCCACGCGGTCACGGTCCAGCTCTTCGGGTTGTCGCCGTTGCCGAGCGAAGCGGCCTGCTTGATGCCGGTGAAGCGCAACGCCTTGCCGTTGCGGCCGACGCCGTCGTAGAGCGGCGCGTTGTCGAGCATCGAGGTGAACTGGCTGCCCGCCGAATCGGCGAACGAGACCAGGTTGCCGAACGGCGTGACCAGCGGGGTCGTGGCCCACAACGGCGGATAGGCCTGACCGGCAGAGGGCACGTAGCGGCTGTCGAACTCGTAGCGGTGCGTCGGGATGCCGTTGGTCGTCACCGGCGTGACGAGCGGCGCGGTCTGCGGCGCGTCACCGATCGCGGCGACCTTGGCCTGGAAATCGGCGAGCGGGAACTTCACCGGGCCGGTCCAGCTGCGTTCGGCGAGCGCCGCCTGGCGCGGCAGCGACGCGGCGAGGTAGAGGTTGCTGTTGGTCACGCCGGTCAGCCGGTCGGACCACAGCGCCATCAGCGGCCCGATCTCCTTCGCGCCGGTGCGCACCGCGAGGTTGTAGTACTCGGGGATCGAACCGTAACCGGGCGAGAGGCCCGGCACCACGTACATGCGGTTGGTGCCGTTGACGTGCGCATCGATCAGGTCGTAGCCCTTGCCGCGCATCACGTCGCCGTTGTTGGCGTAGGTCCAGAGCACGAGCGTGATGTCCTTGTCGGGCTGGATCGCCGCGTCGGCCGACCAGATCTGCGTGCGCTTGCCGACCGCCTTCAGCGCGGCGTTCATCTCGTTGGCCCACTGCGTCGTCCACTGC
>JAURVW010000867.1 GCA_030655275.1 Solirubrobacteraceae bacterium | reverse complement strand
AACTCGGCCGCAGGCTCGGCGGCACCGGAACGGGCAGCTTGACGGGCGAGTGGACCGTCGACGAGTCCGAGCGGTCCTCGATGTCGGGCAGGGTCTCGGTGCCGGTGCGGGACTCGATCTCGGGCGTGGTCGTGGTCGTCGTCGTTCCCGGGAGCGCGGCGGTGGCCGTCGTCGCTTCGGGCGTGGTGCCGAGGGCCACGGTGACCGTGGTGGCCGGCGTGGTCTCGGCGGGCTTGTCCTCGCCCTTCTCGGCCGTCGTCGGCGCAGGGCGATCGGACGCCGCGCTCGCGGTGGGCGTCGACGGGATCGCGGCACCGCCGGACGGGTTGATCTTCGGTGAAGCCGTCGGCGCCACCGGCTTGGTGACGGCCGCCTGCTGCGTGACGGCGGCGGGACGCTGCGGCGTGGCGACGTGCTTGACCTCGACGGCCGCACCCGTGACGGCGACGGCGGCCGCGAGACCGGTCATCGTCTTGGCGGAGATCACGCCGCCGATGGAGATGATCCCGCCGCCGGCCGCACCGGCGGCTCCGGCTGCACCAGCGCCGGCTGCACCAGCACCGGTGCCCGCGTGGCCGGCGCCGAGCGGTGCGAGGATCGCCTTGAAGAGGATGACCAGGCCGAACGCCGGCGCGAGCATCGCGAGGGCCTTGTTCGTGTCCTTGAGGTCCTGCTGGAAGGCAGCGCAGCTCTTGCACTCCTTTAGGTGACGGCGCGTGGGCGGCGTGAGCTTGTCGACGAGGCCCTCGGCATGCTGGCCGAGCTCGAAACGCACCTCGTCGCAGGAGAGGCGGCGCGACTCGGCGGCCTCCGCCAGGCCCACGCGGGCGCGGACGAGCAGCGACTTCACCGAGGCAACGGTGTTGTCCATCGCCATGGCGATCTGCTCGTAGGAGAGGTCGTCGATCTCACGCAGGAGGATCGCGGTGCGCTGCGTCTCCGGGAGGTTCTGGATGTCGGAGAGGAGCTGGCGCACCTCGGCGCGCTGGTGGACGGTCTCGGCGGTGCCGATCCGCTCGTCGACGACCGTGAGCTCCATGCCCTCGATGCTCGGCATCGGGTCGCGGCGCAGGTGGTTGAGGCAGCGGTTGCGCGCGATCCGGTAGAGCCACGGACGCACGTTGATCGGGCGCGTGTCGCCGAGCATCGCGCGGTAGGCGGAGGTGAAGACCTCCTGGAGCACGTCCTCGGCATCGCGGCGGGCGCCAGAGCCGAGCATGTGACGGCAGAAGGCGAGCAGGCGCGTGTGGTACCGCTGGACGAGGACCTCGAAGGCCGCCTCGTTGCCGCGGCGCACGTGCGCGACGAGGCGCTCGTCGGCCTGCAGCTTGAGCAGGGCGCCGGAGGCGCGTCCACCGCGGGCGGCGGTGGGGGCGGAGAAGGTGGTGTCGGGGGTACTCATCGGTGCGGTGGGGAGGGTGAGGCGCAGGACCGAAGTCGGTCGATGCGGCGCTTCTCTTCCTTCAACCCAGGGTAGGCGTGGAAGTTGCGCGCATCTGAACAGGGAGATTCGAAGCCGTCGAGCGTGGCTGCTCGCCACGGGCTGGCGAGCGCCGGATCGATGCTGCGGCGACGGCGGCCGGCGGTGGCGCAGGGCGTCGTCATCGGGCGAAGCTCCCGACGTTCTGCTCGATCACGCCGAGCGCCGGTCGAGCCGACCCGTCCTTGCGGATGAGGCCGGAGTCGTGCAGCGCGATGCAGTCGTCGGCGGTCCAGTTGTACATGTAGAGGCGGTCCACGCCGTTCTTGGCGAGGGAGGCGGCGTGGGTGAACATCCGCTGCGTGCTGTTGGCTTGCCGCGTCTCACTGCAGGTGCGTCCGCGGTTGGAGGCGATCCCGCCGCTCTCGGTGATCCAGAAGCGCGCCTTGCGGTTGAAGCGCTTGGCGTACGTGATGAGGTCGCGCGAGATCTTCACGCCGCCGTCGATCGTGAGATCGCCGTAGTTGTGGATCCCGATGATCTTCACGTACGACGCCTTCCTGCCGAGGGCCTTGAAGAAGCGTTGCGTGTAGCCGCGATAGGAGGCCACGCCCGTCGAGCGGGCCCCGCCCTGGGTGAGGAGGTCGAGCGCGACGATCGTGCAGCCCGTGCAGGCGGCGCGCATCGCGAGGAAGTACTGCGCGGCGCGCGTCGGTTGGGCGAAGGTGGGCTGGGTGGGGTGGTTCTCCTCGTTCCAGACACCCCAGGTCCTCACGCCCATCGGGCGGAAGATCGCGATCAGCTTGCGCGCCTCTCGTGTGTAGGCGGCGGCCGTCGGCGTCCGCTCACGCGTTCCGTCGTAGATGCGACCCGTGAGGTGCAGCAGGACCTCGACGTTCGCGGCCCTCGCGGCCTCGACGAAGCCGATCGCGCGGTCGAGCTGGGCCCGGTCGTCGGCGGCGTCCCACGGGATGAAGTACCGCGTGATCCGCAGGTCCATGGAGGTCCAGCGCACATCGGTGAACATCGCCGTGTGCTGGTCGCCGATCCCGAACCGCACCTTGCTCGGGGGCAGCGGCTTCGTCTGGGCCGCGGCCGCGGACGCGGCGACGCCGTGCAGCGCAAAGGCCGCAGCGAGGGAGATCAGGAACGGGACGACGAAACGACGCACAAACAGAAGAGCACCCCTGCTGCAGAGAAGTTGCGGCAGAGGTGCTCCGAAGTTGCTTCGGCGTAAGACCGCCGGTCAGGTGGAGGCGTTGACCTTCACGGGGCCGGCGGCCGAGACCTGCTCGAGCACCTCGAGCGCGAGCTCGCGGTCGCCGGCGATCTGGAGCGCGTCGTGCTTGCCAGCGGGACCGAGCGCAGCACGCCAGGCAGCTTCGTCACCGATCAGGGCCGAGGCGGGCTCGGCATCGAGATCGCGGATGAGCTGACCGCTGCCGCCGCTGAGCGCGACGCGCCAACGGACCTCGCCGGTCGCCTCGTCGAGGATCACGCAGTCGATCTCACCGGTGCGCTCCGTGACGATGCCGCCGACGGTGGCGCGCAGGATGGCACCGATGTCGACGTGCTCGCCGGCGAGGGCGTCGCCCCAGGCGTGCTGGTAGCCCCAGCGCGCGATGGCGGCGATCGCGGGCAGCAGGGCCCGGGCCTCTTCGGTGAGCTCGTAGTCCACGCGCGGCGGCACCTCTCGGTACCGGCTGCGCGTGAGCAACTCGTCGTCGACCATGCGGTTGAGCCGCGATCGCAGCTGCTCGGTCGAGATCCCTGGCAACGTGCGCTGCAGGTCGACGAAACGGCGTGGGCCGTCAGCCAGATCTCGAATGATCAGCAGAGTCCATTTGTCACCGACGCGGTCTAGCGCGCGGGCATCTGGGCTCCATTGGTTGTACGGATGTCTTTTGCTGCTTACCGCGGTCACCGTGAGCTCCTCCCCAAGAGCGAATGACGATGAACGGCGAGGCCACCTTGGTGGGTCTCGCACGAACTTCAGGCCACCATAACGTGCCAAGCTCACAGTGACACGACGTTTGGTGGTCAAACGACGCTTTCCAGGCCAAACGTTGGACGAATATCCCCCTGCCGGGGGACGCTCACCCACGGAAACGGAGAATTGATGTCGAACATCCAGCATGGGGGTCGCCTCACGGCCGCCCGATTGGCCGCCCACGGCACCTCGACGCTCTTCACGCTCTCGGGAGGACACCTCTTCTCGATCTACGACGGGACGAAGAGCGAGGGCATCCGACTCATCGACGTGCGCCATGAGCAGACCGCCGCCTTCGCCGCCGAAGGGTGGGCCAAGGTCACGCGTGAGCCCGGTGTCGCGGCGCTGACCGCCGGTCCCGGCGTGACGAACGGGATGAGCGCGATGGGCTCCGCGCTCACGAACCGCAGTCCGATGGTCGTGCTGGGCGGGCGCGCGCCCGCGATGCGTTGGGGTCAGGGGTCGCTCCAGGAGATCGATCACCTGCCCTTCGTCTCGCCGCTCACGCGGTACGCCCGGACGGTCGAGGGTCCGGCCGACATCCAGCCGTCCATCGACGCCGCATTCGCCGCTGCGCAGGGGCCTCCCGGGGGCCCGGCCTTCGTCGACATCTCCCTCGACCACGTGTTCACCGAGGCGGAGCCCGACACGTCGGCGCCCGCCCCGGTCGCCGCCGAAGCGCCGGTCGACGGTGCGTCGCTGGAGCAGGCCATCGCGCTGCTTCGCGGTGCCGAGCGACCGGTCGTGATGGCCGGCACCGACCTCTACTGGGCCCGGGCGGAGCATCAGCTCGTCGCCTTCGCGGAAGCGCTGCGCACCCCGGTCTTCACGAACGGCCAGGCTCGTGGCTGCATCCCGGCCGACCACGAACTGGCCTTCTCGCGGGTGCGATCCCAGGCCCTCAAGGGGGCGGACGTGGCCCTCGTCGTCGGCGTGCCGATGGACTTCCGGCTCGGCTTCGGTGGCTCCTTCGGACCGGACACGAAGATCATCACGCTGCAGCGCGCGGCGTTCGACGCGTCCCCGCCGCGGACCCCCGAGATCGCGCTCGTCGGCGACATCGCCGCGGCGCTCGCCTCCCTCACCGAAGGCGTGGCGGGAACGTCCGGCCACGACGCCGCGAATCTGGCATCGCTGAGGGAATCGGAGACCGCGGCCCGCGAGGCCCAGCGTGCCGACCTCACGAGCAACCAGGTGCCGTTGCATCCGATGCGCATCTACGGCGACCTCGTCGACGTGCTCGGCCGCGATGCGATCGTGATCTGCGACGGCGGCGACTTCGCCTCCTACGCCGGCCAGGTGGTCGACCGCTACGAGCCCGGCACCTGGCTCGACCCGGGTCCGTTCGGCTGCCTCGGCGCAGGCCCCGGCTACGCGCTCGCCGCAAAGCTCGCCCACCCGGACCGCGAGGTCGTGATCCTCTACGGTGACGGCGCCTTCGGCTTCAGCGCGATCGAGTTCGACACCCTCGTGCGACACGGCGTGCATGTGGTCGGCGTGATGGGCAACAACGGCATCTGGGCCCTCGAGAAGCACCCGATGGAGTTCATCTACGGCTACTCGCTGGCCGCCGAGCTCACCCCGGAGACGCGCTACGACCAGCTCGTCGAGGCCCTCGGCGGCACCGGCGAGCTCGTGCGGGAGCCCGGCGCGTTCCGTCCTGCGCTCGAAAAGGCGCTCGGCGGCAACAGCCCCACGCTCCTCAACGTCCTCACCGACCCCGAGACCAAGTACCCCCGCAAGGCAAACCTGGGATAGGAACGAGGCCGGTCGGCCCAGGCTGACCCCGGCGCATCCTTGCGTCGAGGCCCGCCTGGACCGACCGGTCACCACCCCCGCACACCGATCGGGTGTGGGGGCGCTAGCCGACCTTCAGCGTGGTCGTGACGGCCTTGCCGCGCACCCACCCGTTCAGCGGCGTGACCGTCACGCGGTAGGTGCCCGCCGTCAGGGTCTTGCCGCCGACGCGCCCACCGAATGCGACGACGGCCGAGGTGCGGCCGCTGACGGGCACGATGGTGCGTCCCGCGATCGGCGTGGTGAGGGCGCAGCGCGGCGTGCCCGCGCCCTTCACGCACTTGGCCGGGCCGTTGCCGGCGGTCAGTCGACCCTTCGACACCTTCGCGACGGACAGCTCGATCGAGGCGGCGCCCGAGAGGCGCACGGTGAAGGTCCGACGCGTGACCTTGCGAGCGAGGGCGAACCCCTTCCTGCCACGCGGCGAGGCGGTCTTGGCAGCGATGGCGATGGCGACCGTCGGCGTCGGGCCGGGGACCGTCGGCCCAGGCGTGGAGCTCGGGGTCGTGACCGGGGTCGGGGCTGGGGTGGACAGCGGCGTGGAGGCCGGCGTCTCCGGCTCGCCGGGGCCCGGCGTCGGCATGGCGGTCAGGTTGCCGTCGCCACCCTGCGCCTGCGGCTCGCCCGGCTGGTCGCCACCGTTCGAGCCCTGCTGGACCGGAGCAGGCGGGGCGTACTCGAGCGCGCCGATGTCGACCCTTGCCGCACCGTCGGCGTCGCCGTCGAGCAGCCGTGTGGTGGCGAGGAGATCGAGTCCGGCAGCATCGGCCGACGAGCTGCCCGCGTCGACGAGCGGTGAGCCCGCCGCGGGGCGTAGGTCGCCGGCCGCGCGGTCGACGAATCCGAGCGGGGTGGTGGCCGTGTCGAGCCCGCCGATGCTCGCCGGAGCGCACGAGCCGGTGTGCGTGACGATCGCGTAGGCGCTCGACACGCTCGTCAGGCTCGCGCCGGCGGCGCCCGCCTGCATGCACGAGAGGTCGGCGGAGCCCATGCCGGTGAGGGAGACGACCGTGTCGGTGACCGTCGCCTTGGTGTTCTCCGGCGCCGAGTCGGCGAAGGCCGTGATGCCCTTCTGCGCGGCGCCGCTTCCGACGATCGTGGTGCGCAGCGACGTGATCGTGATCGGGGTCTGACCGTTGTTGTAGTTGCCGCCGAAGATCGCGCGGCCGTTCCTGATGGCGCCGAGGTCGATGACCGAGTCGCGCACCGTGATGGGTCCGGAGTCACCCTCGATCGCCGACCAGCTGTTCGCGATGCGCGTGCGGTCGACCAGGTGCGAGCTCGCCCCGGACATCCTCACGCCCGAGCCCTTGCCGGCGTCGATCGTCGAGCCGTGGATCGCGGCCGCCCCGCTGCTCATCATCACGGACGTGTCACCGCCGGAATTCGCCACTACGGCACTGTCGACCAGCTGGGCGCCGCTGCCCAGGACCACGACGACGGCGTTGTCGACGGAGGAGGTCTCCCGCACGTCCACCCGGCTCGCCGTGACGTCACCGCTCAGGCTGAGGGCACGTGGCTGCGATGCCGAGACGTCGCCGATCGTGAGGCCGAGGTCGTGGATGATGTGGCTCCCGGCCCCGCCGCCGACGCCCAAGCCGGTCGCAACGGCGCCGCTCCAGCTGATGACGGTCTTGTCGTGGCCGGCGCCGCTGAGTTCGAGCGGGCTCGAGGAGAAGTAGGTGAGAGGGGTCGTCGAGGCGAGCGTGCCCTGGGCCAGGACCACACGGTCGGCCGCCGGAGTGCCGGCCGCCGCCGAGAGCGCGCTGGCGAGCCCGGCGGAGGTGAACGGGTAGGCGTTGCCGGAGCAGCCGACAGGCGCGCCGACGCAGTGGTCGGCGGCATTGGCGGACTGCGCCGTCGTGAGCAGGGCGCCGGCGCTGGCGGCGAGGACGAGTGCGGCGGCACGAGGGCCACGGCGGGTGGGGAGCGAGAGCATCGGGGAGGTCCTTGGTGGGGTCCGCCGGGTGGTGCCCAGGCGGTCCCACCATGCTGCTCGCGACTGCAGCCCGCGTCTGCTCGCTGCGCGACGCTCGTCGTGTAACGCCCGCGACAGAGTCGCGCGGCGGCTAGGACCGGTTGGCCGGTGCGGTCGGCTTCGCCAAGCCGAGCGCGGCGCCGAGCAGGATGTCGTGCTCGGAGACGGTGACCTCCTGCAGACGGAACGCGTCGATCGCGGCCAGCAGGATCGTGAGACCCGGCACGATCACGAGCGCGCGATCGGGATGGACCCCGCGCACGCGCTGGCGCTCCTCGAGCGGAAGCTGGCGCAGGTGATCGAGCTGGCTGGCGAGCGTCGCCCGCGTGAGTACGTGGCCGTGGACGCGACTGGGGTCGTACCGGGCGAGCCCGAGATCGATCGCGGCGGACTGGGTCGCCGAGCCGGCGACGGCGATGCCGCGGAGCGACGGAAGATCGAGGCCGCGCGGGAGGGAGGCGCCGATGATCGCCTTCGCCTCGGCCGCGAGGGCGGCGAGTTCGGAGGTCGACGGCGGGTCGTTCGGCAGGTACCGCTCGCCCTGACGGACGACGCCGAGCTGCGTGGACGCGTGGAAGTGGACCCGGCCCTGGCGGCCGATCACGAGTTCGGTCGAACCGCCACCGACGTCGATCACGAGGACCGCGCCGGACTCCTGCAGCCCGGTGGTGGCGCCGGCGAACGTGAGCCGCGCCTCCTGCTCGCCCGTGAGCACCATCGGCGCGATGCCGTGACGGTCGCGGATGGACTGGGCGAAGGCTGCGCCGTTGGTGGCATCGCGGACGGCGCTCGTCATGAGGGCGACGGCCTTGTCGATCCCGACCTCCTGCATGCGGGCGCGGTAGTCGTCGACGACCTGCCACGTGTCGTGCATCGCGGATTCGCCGAGACGGGCGTCCGCGTCGACGCCGCGACCGAGCCGCGTGACCGTCGATCGACGATCGAGTTCGCTGACTCGACCCTGGTCGTCGATCTCAGCGATCAGCAACCGGGTGGAGTTCGTTCCGATGTCGACGACGCCGATGCGCATGACCAGGTTCCGAGCCTAGAGGTTTCCCCGGCGTTCGCTGGACAGTCTTCCTGCAAGCTCGCCGGATGGGGCGGCATGGCGGGACGGCGTGTGTCGTACAAGCGGCCATGAACTGGTTGGGCCTGTTGCAGGATGTCGATGCGTCCTCCATGCGGATCCGACGTCCTTTCGTGCGCCGCGACGCCGCGCACGAGCACCTGGATGCCCTTTGGGCCCAGTCGCCCGTCGGCGTGTTCCAGACCGATGCCCGGGGCCGGTACATCTCCGTCAACCCGAAGTGGTGCGAACTCACGGGCCTGGCCCCGGACGACGCCTACGGCGATGGTTGGACGAGCGCCGTCCACCCGGACGACCGCGAACGCATCACCGTCGCCTGGATGGGCTCGGCCGCCCGAGGCCGCGAGTTCTCCGCCGACTACCGCTATCTGCGACCCGACGGCACCGTCTCCCTCGTGAACGGCCACGCCCGCACCCTGCGCAGCGCTGGCGGCGCGGTGCTCGGCTTTCTCGGGACCGTCACGGACGTGACCGAGCAGCGCGCGGCCGAGCAGGCGCAGGCCCGCACCGAGCGCGAGTCGCAGGAGCTGCTGCGCTCCGTGCCCGTCGGCGTGTTCAAGAGCTCCGTCGACGGCACCTGGGCCTTCGCGAACGAGAAGTTCGCTGAGATCCTCGGCGTCCCACACGGCGATGCCGCAGCGGTCGCCGAGGCGTACGTGCGCAGCGTGCATCCACGCGATCGAACCCTCCTGCTCGGCGACGGCGACCACCTGCGCCTCGACGGCGGCGATGTCGAGCACCGCATCGTGCGTCCCGGGGGCGAGGTCCGCGCGGTGATCCTGCGCTGCGTCGCCAGCCGCCTGGACCCGCGCGATGCCACGAGCCGCATCGTCTCCTTCCACGGCACGCTCATCGACGTGACCGACCGCCGCCTCGCCGAGGCGGCCCTGCGGTCGAGCGAGGAGATGTTCCGCACCCTCGCCGTGTCGATCCCGGTCGGCGTCGCCCATCGCGACGAGACCGGCAAGGTCACCTTCGTCAACGCAGAGCTCCGCCGGATCGTGGGCGTCGGCCCGGACGTCGACCCCGCCGAGTTCGACTCGCACCTGATCCACGAGGACGACCGCGCCGACGCCGAGGCCGCGATGCGCCGCACGATGGCCACCGGCGAGCCCTACGAGCGGGACCTGCGATTCGTGCGCCCCAGCGGCGAGCATCGCTGGGTCACGATCCGCGGCGCGCTGCAGACCGGCGACGACGGCGCCTTCGGCGGCTACCTCATCACGTGCGTCGACATCACCGACCGTCACCTCGCGGAGGTCGGCCGTCGCCACGCCGACGAGCAGTTCCGCGTCGCCTTCGAACAGGCCCCGATCGGGATCGGCGTGGTCGGCATGCACGGCCGCTTCGAGCGCGTCAACGACGCCTTCACCGCGATCACCGGCTACACGGCCGAGGAGATGTGCGCGCACGCGCCGTACACGATCGTCGCGGAGCCGGATCGCGCCGAGGCGCAGGAGCACTTCCAGGCGCTCATCGCGCACGAGGTCGACTCCGCCTCCATGCAGTTCCGCATGGCCCACAAGGACGACCACGAGATCTGGGCCGAGGCGCGGATCACGATGATCGTCGACGAGGACGGTCGGCCCGACGAGATCCTCATGCAGGTGCAGGACGTGAGCGAACGCCGCCAGTACGAGCAGCGCCTCAAGCACATGGCCCACCACGATCCGCTCACCGGACTGGTGAACCGTCGCGGTCTCGAGCGCGAGCTCGACCTCCAGCTCGCCCGCGTGCGGCGGTACGACACGGGCGGCGCGCTCCTCCTCCTCGACCTCGACGGCTTCAAGGCCGTCAACGACGGTCACGGCCACGCCGTCGGCGACGCCCTCCTGGTCGGCGTGGCGGGTGCCCTGACCGAACGGCTGCGC
>JAURVW010000857.1 GCA_030655275.1 Solirubrobacteraceae bacterium | reverse complement strand
CGTTAGACGTTCGGGACCCCCCACCCCCCGGAATGCGGAATTTCTGCGTTTTTGGCACTTTTCCAAAAATTCCCATTACAGAACCGCAATCAAAAACCCCGTTTTTGGGTTCCCTGGGTCCCCCCCAGGGTTTTGGGTTTTCGGGGGTTTTTCGCCTTTTTAGGCGTTTTTGCCTGTATTTGAGTCTTTTTGCCGGGTTTTGGTGTATAAATGATTTGGCCCTCGGAAAAGTGTAGCCCGCCCTTATCTTTCCTTAAAGACTTCGCTCTATTTGAACCTTTTTGCCGTTTTCAGCGTTTGGACCCCCCGGAAATGTGTAGCCTGTCCTTATCTTTCCTTAAAGAATTTACGGTTTTTGGACCTTTTTTGGGTCATTTATCAATCAAAATGTCGTTTTGCTTATTTCCGGTCGAATTTATGGTTTTACCCCCCCCGGGAAATTGTAGCCCATCCTTACTTTGCCTTAAAGAATTCGCGTCTAATCCCTTTTGGTGCCCTTTTGCCTCGGGACCCCCCCCTACCCCGTAAATTCGCGATTTCTACATTTTGCCCTTTCCTACATTACCAGTACAGAATGGGATCAAAACCCCGTTTTTGGGGTTCCCTGGTCCCCCCAGAGTTTTGTTTCGGGGGTTTGACTTTTTTACCGTTTTTATATTTTTTAAGCTGTTCGTTATTATTTTTTGCGGTCATGGGCAACGTGACTACTTACTTCTTTAATGAATTGCGGTTTACCCTTTATCTCTTTAGTCTACTTTCCAGATTGGCCCACGACATGTGTTAACTTTATCTCGAACAAAGTATTTTTATTTGCTCTTTTACTTTCCTTTTTGAGATAAACTTTTTTGTAATCTTGCTTAGCAAGCAAATCTTTATCTTCATTTTAATACTTGGTGTTTATCTTTTGTCTTTTCTTTGTTCATTTAAAATGCTATTGTCGCTAGAGTTCGAAATGATATTCAGTAATTACCTTACAACCCGCAGTTGTGTTGTAATTAAAAGTAGTGCAGGTAAACCGTTTCTGGCAGCATTGCCGAGCATTAGATCCACCAGTTATTGTTGGACAGTGATGTGCTTTCCACTTTCTTTTCGTGTTTTTATTCTTGATTTTAGCACAAATTTAATAACTCTCTTTTCTTAGGAATAAACGCCAGTATGAAGCTTAATTGATAATTGCTTTTCCAGGATTGGATAAGGTTTAGAAAATAAAAAGCCTTAATTTATGCTCCTAAGAGAGTTTAATGTACGAAACATAATTAAGTGGGGATCAGATTGCAGGTTACTCTGTTGTGATTTTAAAAGAAGGATGCCCTTTAAATAGTAAAAAATAGCAAATAGGGAGTTTTGAAATGTTTGTTTGAAAGCTTTTTGTTTCGTAGTGCAATTAACCGACTTTTATGTTATATTGTAGTTTTGGAGCTTTATATTTTTGCTTGTGCTTTACTTATTCGCTTTTGCTGTAGTAGTTATTGCCATGTGCGCCTCTCCTTCTACGCTCTCTTACGCACCCACCCCCGCGTAGCCTCCCCGCTCTTTTCTCCCACCAATTTAGTTTGTACAGAGGAACGGAATACAAAAAAGTATTTAACTTCAACTTTACGAGATTTTCTCGTTGATTCAGGCTCCTCCTCCAACCCCTCCCCC
>JAURVW010000832.1 GCA_030655275.1 Solirubrobacteraceae bacterium | reverse complement strand
GCCAATGACGAGGGCGACGGATTCCGCGAGCAGGACTCCAGCGCCCTCCACGGCAAGCTGCTCGAGCCCCGCTCGAAGTCCAAGACGAAGCCGGCGAAGCGACGCCGCGGAGACCGCGACGGGTCCTGAGGGGCGCCGGGGCAAAGACGCATCGTGGGCTCCATTGACGGCGAACAGCGCGGTCGACACAGCCCACGTCGAACGCCGGCCGTGGCTCAGCTCAGCGGTTTGGCGAGCACCGCGAGTCTGAGGTCGTCGCGGGCCGGGATGCCGAATCGCTCGTTGCCGTAGGGAAAGTCCTTGAAGCGGCCGGTCTGCTCGTAGCCGCGGCGGCCGTACCACTCGATTAGCTCCGTGCGCAGGTCGATCACCGTGAGTTCGACGGCGTCGGCGTTCCACTCGGTGCGGGCGATCCGCTCGGCCTCCTCGAGGAACTGCTTGCCCACGCCGCCGCCCTGGAGGGTCGGGTCGACGGAGAACATGCCGAGGTAGGCCGCGCCTTCGCTCACGCCATCCGGGTGCTCCTGCTTCGGCGGATCGTCGGCCTTGCGCTCCTCGTGCAGCGGCTGGCTGGTCTCGTCCTCCGCGCCGACCTCGCCGGCCGGCACGAGCTCCGCGTTGCGACGGGGGCGCTGCAGCTCGCAGCAGCCGATGAGATCCTCGCCCTCGTGCGCGAGCAGGATGTGCGCGCCGGGGCGATCGAGCGCCTCGGCGACCATGGCCGCGTCGGTGCGCTGGCCCTCGATCAGGTCGGCCTCGGAGGTCCAGCCGTCGCGGCTGCCCTCCCCTCGGTAGGCGAGCTCCACGAGCGCGACCACGCGGTCGATGTCGTCGTGGGTGGCGAAGCTGAAGCTGAGCGAGGTGATGGGAGCCTCCGTCGGCGTTGGCAGGGCAGGCGACCACGCTAGCGAGGCGATCCTCCGCGCGGTCGCCGGACGCAGGGCGCGACTGAGCGGCCAATTTCCCCCGCTGCAACGCCGCAAATTGGCCGTTCGTCGCCGCGTGTTGGCTGAGCGGCCATTTTGTCCTGTGTGGCGCCGCAAATTGGCCGTTCGTCGCCGCGTGTCGCTCAGCTTGTCGGCACGCCTCGCACGGAGAGGTGCAGGAAGGAGGCGCTCGTCGCATTGCGCTGCACGCCGTAGATGCCGCCCGCGAGGTTCGCGAAGTCCTCGGGGATGGCGAGCACGTGTGGCAGTTCGCTCGTCGCTACGACCACGCGCAGGCGATGGCCGGCCGGGATCGTGTTGAACACCGGCCGCAGCGACACGTCGAAGCGCGTCGTTTTCCCCGGGACCACACCGCGCTTGGCGGCCTTCGTGTGGGGATGCCAGACCAAGAGCGGATCGGCGTCGGCGCCGGGCCAGCTCAGGCCCTGATCGACCGCGCGATGCGAACCGAGCAGCGAGCCGGAGGTGAGGTCGACGACCTTGCCGCTCGGGTCGACGTCCTGGAGCGTGACCACGAACTGCGCATCCTTCGTGGTCGACGTCGCCTCAATCGACATCGTCGCCGGCCCGCCGAGCTGCATCGGGGCCGCGAGCGCATCCGTCGTGTACGACCGCTGCCCGAGCGAGCGCTCGTTGATCTTGCGGCGCTCCGCGCAGGGATCCTGCGTGCCGACCGCGCTGAGAAACTGGTTCGGGAGGCCCGTGAGCCACTGCTCCGTCGACCGGTTGCAGGCCAGGCCGGCGATCGAGAACGCGAACGGGTCGGCGGCCCGCTTCGCGGTCGGCCGGCTGGCGGAGAGCGAGCCCTTGCCAAGGTAGAGCTTGGCGGCGACCGAGCCCTGCAGCGGGAGGCTGGCGGAGTCGTAGCGCGTGCCGCTCGCCTCGATGATGTGGAGCGGCTCCTTCGTGGACGCGGCGCCTGTGTCGATGCCCTTGAGCCACTGATCGAACCACGCGAGTTCGGCGGCGACGAGATCGAACTCGGCGAAGTGCGCGGCGTGGTACCAGGGCCCGACGATCAGCTGGTATCGCGGATCGAGGGCCTCCCCGCCCACGAGCGGCCCGCCGACGGGACGGCCCGCCGCGGCGTTCTGCAGCCCGACGAAGTTGTTGACCTCACCGGCCTGGAACACGTCGTAGTTGCCACCGACGAGGAAGGCGGCGACGCCGTTCTCGACGATCTTTCCCAGGACGGCATCGGGCGAGCGGTCGCGCCAGTACTTGCCGTCGTAGGACTCGTCGCGGCCGAGGAGGGCCTTCGCGAGCGTGCCGCCGGACCAGTAGGTCGAGCCGAGCGCGTGCTGGCCGGTGAGCTTGATCGCGTCGAGCGGGTTGCGTGGCAGCTGGGCGGCCGGGTTGAGGATCGAGGCGCCCTGCACGAGGGTCGCGTATGCGGGGACCGATGCGAGGTTGAGCAGGCCGCCGTCGGAGGCGAGCTCGCGGTAGGGATCGTTCGCCGACATGATCGGGAAGATCGCCTTCAGCGGCGAGTTCTTCCCCACCTTGCCGGCGGCAAGGAGCTGCGTGATCCCCACGTAGGAGTGGCCGAGCATGCCGACCTTGCCGGTCGTGTTCGGGAGCTTGGAGACGAAGTCGATCACCTCGACGGAGTCGGCCTGCTCGGTCGGCGAGAGGAGGTCGAAGTTGCCCTCCGAGCCGCCCGCGCCGCGCACGTCGACGATCACCTGCACGTAGCCGCGCTTGATCAGGGCCGGCTGGTAGCCGGTGAGCTCGGCGACCGACGGATCCGGGACGAGCGCCGAGAGCTGCTTGCCGTACGGCGTCTCGCTGAGGATCACCGGGAACGGGCCGGTCGCGGGGGCGCCGGTGGCCGGGTCGGTCGGGACGTACACGTCGGCGCGGAGCTTGATGCCGTCGCGCATGGGGATCTCGACGTCGGCGGTGCGCTTGATGCCGAACCGCTCGGGGCCGGCGTCGTAGGTCGAGCCGGGTGAGGCGGGCGAGCCCGCCGGCGGGAAGTGCGTCTCGGGAACGGTGCCCGTGCCGGGGATCGGCGGAAGCTTGGGCGTCTTGCCCTTCGACGGCTTCGGGGTCGCGGTCGGGGCGGGCTTCGGTGTCGGAACGGGGACGCCCGGCGTCGTCCCACCGGGCGTCCCCGGCACCGTTGGTGCGGGCGGCAGGCCCGGCAGGGGAAGGTCTGGCAGCGGCAGCGTGATCGGGGGCAGCGGCAGGCCCGGGATCGCGGGAATGGTGACGTCGGCGCGGGCGGCACCCGGTGCGATCGCGAGGGCGCCGAGCAACGCGACGGCGGTGGCTCCCGAGAGGAGTCGGGCGACGGCCCCGTCGGCCCGTCGGGTAGCCCATCGCCGCGGGGCGCGATCGAGAGGCGTGCGGGCGGGGGCTGGACGGGCCATCGGTCGACGGTATCCCTGCCAAACCGGTGCGTTGTTACGGCCCGCGAACAGGGCCGGGCAGGGTGTCGAGACGCGTTCACCGTCGCGCGGTCTTCCCCTGGGTGTCCTCCTGCACTTGAAAACCGGACAATCGGGCGCCACGATGCGTATCCCATCGGGCCGAGCCGCTTCCCACCCAGCTCCGCCAAAACCGTTGCCCACCCTCGTCGACCGCCCCACCCGGGCGGCCGTCCCCTGCCCCCTCCCGCCATGTCCCGACTCCTCCCGCTCGCGTCGCCAGCGACGCGCCGAACCGCCAACCTGCCCGGTGTCCTCGCGATCCGTCGCGGGCATACCGCCCGTCTCGTCGCGGCCTTGGCGGTCCTGTTCGCGGTACTCGCGGCGATCCCGACTGCCGCGAGCGCCCGCACCTACGTGATTCGCCAGTGCAACGACGGCGCTGGGCACGGGGTCGAGGTCACGTCCGGTTTCGTGCAGCTGTGGGAGAACCGCACGGCCTCCGACGGCTGCCCGGGCGGGGGCACGCTGTCGTTCAACATGCCCGACAACACCCTCGCGCCCTTCGGTACGAACGGGCAGTCGATGGGCTACTCGTTCATCCTTCCGGCCGCGGCCCCGAACCTCAGGATCACGGGCGCCAGCGCGCAGCTCACGATCCCGCCGGCCACGATGGATCCGAACCTGAGCAGCGGCGACTTCTCCATCCACAGCGAAGGCCCGGCCGTCACGACCGACGCCTTCCACCACGTCTCCTCCTGGGGCGGTCTGCCGAACGTGGCCCGGAGCGCCGATCTCGCGAATCCGTCTCGCTTCGTCCGGTTCCTCCTCTGGTGCTACGCGCCCTGCAACTTCAGGGGCACGCCGGCGATGCAGCTCGGTGCCACGACGATCACGATCGACGATCCCCGGCAGCCCGAGGCGCCGACGTTCGAGTCGTCCGGGCTCCTCGACGCCTCCGCGCAGAAGGGCACGAAGACGCTCCGGTTCGGCGTCGACGATGGGGACAGCGGCATCCGGCGCATCGAGCTGCGTACCGCGGCGGGAGCCCAACTCGCGTCGACCGCGGATGGCCAGGGCTGTAGCTACACCAGGCCGATCCCGTGTCCGCAGGAACGACTCCAGGAGTCGTTCACCCTCGACACCACACGGCTGCCGGATGGCAAACACACGCTCTCCCTCTGGGTGACGGACGCCGCGGGCACGGTGGCGAAGACCGCGCTGCCGGCCATCACGGTGCAGAACGCGGCGGCCGCCGTGGCGACGCCCACGCCGGCACCGACGCAGCCTTCAGGGGCCACGCCCGCGCCGACCCCCAAGGCGACGCCTGGTCCGGGGACGGGCGTGACCGGCGGGACCGGGACGACCGGCGGTGGCTCCGCCGTCGGCGGCACGACGCCTGGGACCGGCGGCCCTGCCGCAACCCCGCCCGCCGCGATCACCACCGCCGTCGCCTTCAAGGTCTCGAGCAAGACGCCGCGCCGTGGCGCCCGCGTCACGTTCTCGGGCGTCGTGACCCCGGTCCCCGCGGCGGCCGGCCGAGTGATGATCGAGGCGAAGTCGGGCAAGAAGTGGATCACGGCGGCCGTCGTGCGCACCCGCGAGGGCGGCGCCTTCACGTGGAGCCACGCGTTCTCGCGGCGCGGCACCTTCACGATGCGCGCCCGCCTGCTCACCTCGGTCGAGGAGAAGACGAAGCCGTCGGTGAGCCCCAAGCGCACCTTCCGCGTGCGCTGATCGGCGGGCCGCGGCGCCGCTCAGACGACCGCGCCGCCAGGGCCAGCGGCGCTCAAACGCCCGCGCCCGCGGCGCCGAGCCCGACCAGGCGCTCGTAGGTCTCGCGGTGGGCGTCGACGTTCTGGCGGGCGACCGTCCGGCGGGCCTCGAGTCGCTCGGAGGCGGGCGGGGGCGACGACGTCAGCAATTCGGCCAGCGGTGCTTCGATCCCGGCTGGGTCGTCCGGGGAGAAGGACCGCATGAACCACGGTTCGCGGTGCTGGCCCGCGAAGGCGCCGACGTCGGGGGCGAGCACTCTCGTCCCCAGGTCCCAACAGAGTTCGAGCCACCCGGAGTGCGTGCCGTGCGCGTACGGCAGCACCGACACGTCGGCCGAGGCGAGCTCGAGCGCGAGGGCGTCGTCGTCGGGTCGCGGACGGCTCACCACGTCGACGTGCCCGAGGCCCGAGACCTCGACCAACGCCGCTTCGATCGCCGCCCCGCCGCGCGCGCTCTCGTTCGCGTAGAGCCGCAGCCGTGCCCCAGGGTGCCGGCCGACGGCCTCGGCCAGCGCGCGCAGCCAGCGACCGGGCCGCACGTTGGCCCGCATCTCGCGTAGGTGCAGCCCGACGATCGGCCCCTCGGCGTCCGCGGTGGTGGAGGCGTCGGCCGGCTCGCTGGCCCGGCTCCCGCTCCCGCTCCCGGCGCCGGCATCTCGGCGAACCGCGTCGGCGCGAGCGAACCACGCGTCCGGGGCGAGCTGGGGGTGGGGCACGACTCGCGCCTCCACGCCGTACCGGTCGCGGATCCGCGCCGCGGCCAGCTCCGTGAGCGTGAGGACGGCGTCCGCCGCGCCGATCAGCAGGTCGAGCTGTTCGCGGTAGGCGGACTGGTCGTCGAGATGCGGATGGTCGAGGTCGTGCGCGGTGAAGACCAGCGGCCGACCCGTCTCCCGCAGGGCCTCGCAGAACCCGCGCAGCTCAGCGGCGCTGCGGCTCTCGGTCCCGAAGTGCACGTGCATCACGTCGAAGTCGTCGGCGTGGTCGCGCACCCAGCCGGCGTCGAGCGCGGGCGACGGCCACCACTGCCCGGCGGGCGACCCCGGCGGTGGCGGATCGGGGAGGAAGACGTACCCGGGCCCGGCGAGGGACTGGACGTACGGGTGGCCGGACGGCACCGACAGCACCCGGATCATCGGGGGCTGACCGGCCCGCGCACGGGGTCGGCGGGCCATCTGCGGCGCCCCGGCCCTACGGTGGTCTCGTGGTCGCCGAATCGGTCGTCGCGCGGCGTCATCACTACGGCCAATTCTATGGCCTCGAGCCCATCGTCCCGGGCGGACGGCGGGTCACCCTGGTCTACGGCAACTGCCAGGCCGAGTCGATCCGCGTCGTCCTGGAGGCATCGAGCGACGAGCTGCTGGCCGTGCGCATGCCCCCGGTCCACGAACTGGAGCGAGAAGATCTCCCGCATCTGACCGCGCTCCTCGAGCAGACCGACCTGCTCATCGCGCAACCGGTGCGCGACGACTGGCGCGACCTGCCGCTCGGGACCGCGCAGATCGGCCGGCTGGCCCGGCGCGCGCAGCCGACGATCGGCGTCCCCGTGATCCGCCACACCGGTCTTCACCCCCACGGCGCGCTCGTGCGTACTCCCTGGATGGGAGACCCGCCGACCGTGCCGTACCACGATCTCCGCACGATCCTGGCGGTCGCCCGCGGTGGGGACCGGCCGACCGGGCACGGCCGCGCCGACGGCTACCGGGCCGTCGAGGCCGCCTCGATCGCCGAGCTGCGCCGCCGCGAGGAACGCCACGGGCTCGTGCCGGCCAGCGACCTCCTCCGCCCGGCCGGCATCGACGCGATGCACACGATCAACCATCCGGGCAACGCGGTGCTCGTCCCACTTGCGGGCCGGCTCCTGGCCGCGGCCGGCATCGATGCGCCCCCCGTGGATCCGGGTCGCACGCTGCTCGCGTCCATCCAGGCTCCGCTGCGACGCGACGTGCTCGAGGCGCTCGACCTCGATCCCGCGGCAGCGCGCGAGACCTGGCAGGTCGGCGGCCGGTCGATCGACGACGAGACCATCGCCGCCGACCAGTGCCCGTGGTACCGCGACCGAGCCCCGGTCGTGCAGGCGGCGCTGGATCGGTACGCCCCGGCGATCGAGGCGCTGGGCCTGTGAACGGCGTCCATCACCTCGTGCTGGGCACGCCGGACCACGGCGTCACGCGCCTCGCCCTGCAGCTGCTGCGGCCACAGGACGACCGGACCCTCCATCCGGCGCTTCGCGGCCCGGGCGATCTCGACGCCTTGCTCGAAGCCCTGCCGTCGCCCGACGACGCGCCGGTCGTGCATGCCCATCTCACCGACGGCCTGCTCGGTCCCGAGCCCGAAGCGGACGTGGCGGCGGTCGCCCTGGGCCGACGGCTCGCCGTCACCCTGCACGACGTGCCGCAGTACCGCGAGGGGCTCGAGCGCCATGCCCGCCGCCTCGAGCTCTACCGCCGGCTCCAAGAGCGCGCCGACCTCGTGATCGTGTCGTCGCACCACGAACGCCTGGCGCTCGGCCCCGATCGCCGCGCCCGACCCACCGCGGTCCTGCCCCTCCCGATCGACGCCAGGCAGGTGCGGGCGGCGCCGGAGGCCGAGGCCACCGTTGGGGTCCTCGGTTGGATCTATCCCGGAAAGGGCCATGCCCGGGTGCTCCAGGCGCTCGCCACGCTCCCGGCCCCGACCACGTTGGTCGCGATCGGAGCGGTGGCGTCCGGCCATGCCGGCCTCGACCGGACGCTCGCCGCCCTCGCCGCCGACCTCGGGGTCGGGTTCCGCACGACCGGCTACCTCGACGACCGCGCGATGCTCGAGGCTGCGGCCAGGGTGCGGGTGCCGGTCTGCGCGCATCTGCACATCTCGGCCTCCGGCACGGTGGGCTCGTGGCTGGCGGCCGGTCGCCGGCCGGTGGTCGCCGACGGCGGATACGCCGAGGAGCTGCTGCGTCGCACGCCCGGCTCGCTCGACGTGACCGACGACCTCGGCCCCGCGATCGCCGAGCGGCTCCTCGACCCATCGCCGACGGTCCTGGGTGACGACCTCGTGGTTGGTCCCAGCACCCCCCAGGCCGCGGAGGCGCAGGCCCGCGTCCTCGCACGATGGGCGGCCTCCGAACCCACCGAGGCCACCGACCCGCTGGAGGCGAGATGAGCGCAGCCGCCCCCACGGCCTCCGTCGTGATCCCGCACTTCCAGGATCCGCGCCGCCTCGACCTCGTCCTCACGGCCCTGGAGCTACAGGACCTCGGCGCCGAGGCCTTCGAGGTGATCGTCGCCGACGACGGCTCGTCGACCCCGCCCCAGCCCGGCCCGCGGCCGTACGCGGTGCAGGTGGTGGGGCACGAGGACCTCGGCAACCGGACCGGCCCGGCGCGGAACCTCGGCGCCGCCGCGGCCCACGGGGCGATGCTCGTGTTCCTCGACGGCGACACCGTCCCCGAGCCCGGTTTCCTCCGAGAGCTGCTGGAGGCTGCCGGGGGCGCCAAGCTCACGGTCGGTCGTCGTCGCCACGCCGACCTGTCCGACCTTTCCCCGGATGCCCTGCGGCAGTGGCTCGGGGCGGGCGGCCCGGCGCCGCCGATCCTGTCCGAACCGGCCTGGCTCGCCGACGCGTACGCCCGGTCCGCCGACCTCGCCGAGACCGACCTTCGCTCGTACCGCTTCATCATCAGCGCGGTGCTCGCCTGCCCGCGCGCACTGTTCGAACGCGTGGGCGGATTCGCCGAGGAGCTCGTCGGCTACGGCGGCGAGGACTGGGAGCTCGCGCGGCGCTGCTGGCTCGCCGGCGCCGACTTCGCGTACGCGCCGCGTGCCGTCGGCTGGCACGACGGTCCCGACCTCGCGGGCCGCCCCGAAGACATCGCCGTGGTGAAGAACGCGGAGACGATCCGGCTCGCGCAGCTCATCACCGATCCGCACCTGCGCGGACGCGGCCTCATCTGGGCGTCGCCCCGCATCGTCGTGCGGTGCGGCTTCACGCCCGAGACCACGGACGCCCGACGGATCGCGTGCGTCGAATCACTGCTGGGCGCCGGCGACATCGGCGTGTGGCTCGGTCGTGGTGCGGCGCTCCCGCTCGTCGACCCGCGCGTGCACCTCGGTCTTCCGGGCGCGGCCGTCCTGGGCCGGGCGGAACTGATCGTCGACCTCACCGAGCCGGTCGTGGTTGAGCCCGGCACGTTCGCGGACTGGCAGCGCGGGGCGCCCGCGCGGTTCGGCGCAGCCGTGGCCTGCTCGCCGCGGGATGCTGCGCTGGGCCGGGTACCGACCGAGGGCCCGCCGGCCGTCGTGGTCCCGGACGGTCTCGAGCTCGAGCGCTGGTTCGCGTCGCGCGAACCCTGAGGTGGACCCGGCGCCGGGCTCGCGGCGGGGGCGCCGCGGGCGGCGCCCGCAGTCGTCAGGCCTTGATCAGCAGCTGCTCGATCGCCGTCGCGCGGTTGCGTTCGACGGGATCGAGCGTGATCTTCACGCCCATCAGCCACGGGTCCTTCTCGGCGGGCTCGTAGCGCTGGTGCATGTGCGTCACGACGCGGCGCACCGACGGCTCGCGTTCCATGCCGATCACGCCGTCGCGGGAGCCCGTCATGCCGAGGTCGGTGATGTAGGCGGTGCCGTCGGGGAGCACGCGCAGGTCGGCGGTCGGGACGTGTGTGTGGGTGCCGACCATCGCGCTCACGCGGCCGTCGAGGTGCCAGCCCATCGCGATCTTCTCGCTCGTCGCCTCCGCGTGGAAGTCGACGATCACGTGGTCGCACTTCTTGCGGATCTTCGCGAGCACGGCGTCGATCTCGGAGAAGGCGTGGCGGCCGCTCTCCATGAACACGTTGCCCATCAGGTTCACGACACCGAACCGGATCCCGTTCCGCTCGACCACGCACGAGCCGTGGCCCGGCTGGGACGCGAGGTGGTTCGCGGGACGCAGCAGCTCCTCGCGGTCGTTCAGCAGGGCGTGCACGTCGTGCTGGCGGTAGGCGTGGTTGCCGAGCGTGATCACGTCGGCGCCCGCGCGCATGATCTCCTCGACCGAGCGCACGTTGATGCCGATGCCGCCGGCGGCGTTCTCCCCGTTGACGATCACGAGGTCGGGCTGCAGATCGGCGCGCAGCTGCGGCAGTACACGGCCAAGCGCCTTGCGGCCAGCCGAGCCGACGACGTCGCCGATGCAGAGCACGACGGGCGCCCGGGGCGCGTCGCCGGGGGGCGTGGGCGGAGCGGCGTCGACGGTCACGGTCTCCATCCTGCCCGATGCGACGTGGGCGGGGCGGACGGCCACTGCTCGGGCGCGACCACGCTCCGTGGCCGCCAAGGATGGCTCCACCATCGCATTGCACCGCCTCAGTCAGCACAATGCCGAGACGATGCGTAGCGCGGTCTCGACTCCCAACTCCTCCCGGCGCCGGCACCGCTTCGGGCAGCGCTCGGTCCTGCTGCTCGCCACGGCCTGCGGCTTGGTGACGACGGGCGCGCCGGCCTCGGCCGCGTCATACGAGATCCTGCAGTGCAACGACGGCGCCGGGCACGCCGTCGAGGTCTCGCCCGGGTTCGTCACCGCCGCGGCGACGGTCCAGCCCAACGACCGCTGCGGCGCGGGCGGGCGACTAGAACTGTCGCTCGGCCCGTCGAACACGCTGTCGCCGTTCGGCTCCCAGTGGCAGTCGATGGGCATCTCGCTCGACGTGCCCGCCTCGATGCCGAACGCCCGGATCACGAAGGCGCGCGCCAACGTCTACGTGTCGCCGAAGACCGGTGACCCGACCCTCAGCTACGGCGACTTCTCGATCCACGGCGAGACGGGTGCGCTGTCCGGCGAGGGCATTCCGGCCGGGAGCTGGAACGGCATCGCGTCCGCCGACAAGGAGGCCACGGCTCCCGGAGCCGGCTCGCGGTTCATGCGGTTCTTCGTGTCGTGTTACGGCCCGTGCGACTTCCAGGGCGCGCCGCCCGCCATGTCGATCGGCCGCATCGCGGTCACGATCAACGATCCCACGCCGCCGGTCGCGACTCGCCCCGAGGCATCCGGCATGCTCGACGGCACCGTGCAGTCCGGCCGGCGCACCGTGCGGTTCACCGCGTCCGACCTCGACAGCGGCGTGAACCGGGTCGAACTGCGCACCGCCGCCGGTGGCGGCCTCACGTCGACGACGGTCGGCCAGGGCTGCAGCTACACCCGTCCGGCGCCCTGCCCGGCCACCAGGGTCGAGGCCCTGGAGTTCGACACCGCCGCGTTCCCCGACGGCGTCCAGCAGCTCGAGCTGTGGACGGTCGATGGGGCCGGCAACCTCACGAAGACGCCCCTCCCGCCCTTCACGACCAAGAACCGTCCGGACCCCCCGGGGCCGATCACGCGCACGAAGGCGAAGGTCGCGTTCAAGGTCTCCTCGAAGACCCCGCGGCGCGGCGCGAAGGTGACGCTCTCGGGCACCGTGACGCCGATGCCCGGGAGCAAGTCCCGGGTGATGATCGAGACCCGCACGAAGAAGGGCTGGATCACGGCGGCCGTCGTGCGTCTGCGCGCCGGCGGCACCTACACGTGGACCCACCGGTTCGGCACCCGCGGCCCGTACAAGATGCGGGCCCGCCTGCTTGGCACCGGCGACCCGCTCGTGAAGCCCGGCACGAGCAACACGCGCACGTTTCGAGTGCGCTGAGCCGGGCTCTGCGACCCTGACCCGGTGAGCGACCCCCTCGACCTCGGCGCCGTCCGCGCGATCCTCTGCGATCTCGACGGCACCCTCATCGACTCGACCGAGGCGACCGAGCGTGCCTACGCCGCCTGGATGGCCGACCGTGGGGTCGAGCCGCCGGCCCAGCACCCACACGGGATCCCCGCCCGCGAGGTGGCGCGGATGCTCGCGCCGCACCTCGATCCCGACGAGGAGGCCGCCGACCTCGAACGCCGCGAGGTCGCCGACACCGACGGCGTCGTCGCCCTGCCAGGCGCTGCCGAGCTGCTGGCGCCCGAGTCGCCGTGGGGGCTCGAAGTGGCGATCGTCACGTCGTGCACCGCGCCGCTCGCGCAGGCCCGGCTGGGCGCCGCGGGCCTCTCGGCACCGTCGATCGTCGTCACCGCCGAGCGCACCGCGCTCGTGAAGCCGAACCCCGACCCGTACCTGCTCGCCGCCAGCCTGCTCGGGCTCGAGCCCGCCGACTGCGTGGTGCTCGAGGACGCGCCCGCGGGCATCGCGGCCGGCCGGGCCGCCGGGATGCAGGTCGTCGCCGTGCGCTCGAG
>JAURVW010000228.1 GCA_030655275.1 Solirubrobacteraceae bacterium | reverse complement strand
CGCGACGCACACGATCGGCGCGGGGACGGAGACCGCGGTCGTCCCCGGTAGCAAGGCGCCCCTGGTCGACCAGGGGGCCGTGTTCACCGCCGACCGCGGCCGCCTCGTCCCCGCTCGACCCAAGCCGGGGCGCCGCATCGCGCTCACGTTCGACGATGGTCCTGATCCCAGGTGGACGCCCGCGATCGCCGAGGTGCTCAGGCGCCACGGCGTGAAGGCGACGTTCTTCCTGGTCGGCAGCCAGGCCGCCCGCCATCCGGAGCTGGTCCGGATGCTGCAGCGCGACGGCCACGACATCGGCAACCACACGTTCACGCACGTCAGCCTCGATACGGGCTCGGAATGGCAGCGGCGCAAGCAACTGGAGATCACCGAGGCCACGATCGCCGGCATCACCGGCCGGTACGCGCGTTTCGTGCGCCCGCCGTACTCCGCCACCTCCGACGCCGTGACTCCGGCCGGCGAGCGCGCGCTCGCCACGCTCGCCGGGCAGCGGTACTTCATCGCCCTGTCCGACATCGACTCGCGCGACTGGCTGCGGCCGGGGACGCAGGAGATCGTCGACAACGTCCTGCCCCAGGACGACACCGGCGGCGTCGTGCTCATGCACGACGGCGGCGGAGACCGTTCGGAGACCGTCGCAGCCTTGGAGATCCTGATCCCGCAGCTGCGAGCTCGTGGCTTCCGGTTCGCGTCGATGTCGCGCATGTCGGGCGTGCCGCGGGCCGTGTCGGCGCCTCCCGCCAGTGCCTTCGAGCAGCGCCGCGCGCAGGTGTTCGCGTTCAGCGTGCGGCTCGCGTTCTCGTCGATCGGGATCTTCGGCATCGTGATCTTCGCCATCGGCGCGCTCGTCGCCCTGCGCGCAGTGCTGCTGCTCACGCTCGCCACGCACCACGTGCGGACCACGCGACGCCCGGGTCCGGACGGCGAGCCGGAGTTCCTTCCGCAGGTGACCGTGCTCGTGCCGGCCTACAACGAGGAGGTCGGGATCGAGCAGGCCGTGCGATCACTCGCCGCAGGCGACTATCCGGATCTCGACGTGCTCGTGATCGATGACGGTTCCAAGGACGGGACCTCCGAGGTCGTGGCCGGTCTCGGGCTCCCGAACGTCCGGCTGATCCGCCAGGACAACGGCGGAAAGTCGGCCGCACTCAACACGGGTATCGCCCACTCGAACGCCGACGTGCTCGTGATGGTCGACGGCGACACCCTCTTCGAGCCCGACACGATCCGCCAGCTCGTCGCGCCCTTGCGCGACCCGGACGTCGGGGCCGTCTCGGGCAACACCAAGGTGGGGAACCGGTCCGGCCTCCTCGGCCGCTGGCAGCACATCGAGTACGTGATGGGCTTCAACCTCGACCGCCGGATGTACGAGGTCCTGCAGTGCACGCCGACCGTGCCAGGGGCGATCGGGGCGTTTCGACGCGAGGTGCTGCTCGAGGTGGGCGGTGTCCCTGCCGACACGCTCGCCGAGGACACCGACCTCACGCTCGCGATCGGTCGCACCGGCCGGCGGGTGGTCTACGCCGAGTCCGCCCGAGCATGGACCGAGGCGCCGTCGACCCTCACCGCGCTCTGGCGGCAGCGGTACCGCTGGTCCTTCGGGACGATGCAGGCCGTGTGGAAGCACCGCGGCGCCGTGTTCTCGCGCGACCCGCTCGATCGCAAGATCGGTCGCCGCGCCCTGCCGTACATGTTCGTGTTCCAGATCGTGCTGCCGGTGCTCGCCCCACTGATCGACCTCTACGCGATCTACGGCATCCTCTTCACGGATCCCGCGCGCGTCGGGCTGTCGTGGCTCGCGTTCAACGTGGTGCAGATGGTGATCGCGATGTACGGGTTCCGGCTCGACCGCGAGTCCTGGAAGCCGCTGTGGGCGCTGCCACTGCAGCAGTTCGTCTACCGCCAGCTGATGTATCTCGTGATCATCGAGTCCACCGTGACGGCGATCCAGGGGGTCCGTTCGGGCTGGAAGCACCTTCCGCGAACCGGCGACGCCGTGATCGTCACGGCCACGGCGTCCGACCCAGCCTGAGGAGGCAGGACCCACCGGGTCCGCGGGACTGGACACAGGTTCCGATACGCCTGCTGCGTCCAATGGACCGCCTTTCGGAATGGTCCTACCGAAATCCATCCCCGGTGCGCTGGAGCGCTGGCTCGAGCCTGCCGACATACCCCCTATCGGAAGCTCGCCGCACGGTGCGGTCGGCTCCACGTCTCCCCACCGACTGTCCCCGAAGAAAGCACCACGGAATGCCCCTTCGCAAGCAAGGCACCATCGTTCGCACCGCTGCCGCTCTCACCGCAGCCGCCGCGTTCGCCGTCGCCGCTCCCGCCGCCCAGGCTGCCTGCGTGCAGGCGCCCACCACCAAGGCCTTCTCCAAGGTCGGCGACCAGGCCGACTACTCCGTCGCTCCGGGTGGCTCCTTCGAGGGCACGCACGGCTGGACGCTCGCCAAGGGCGCGAAGATCGTCACGGGCAACGAGAGCGTCGGCATCGTTGCCGGCACCAAGTCGCTGCAGCTCCCGGTCGGTGCCACCGCAACCTCGCCGGAGTTCTGCGTCGACGAGACCAACCCGTACTTCCGCTTCGTCGCCAAGCCGACCGGATCGATGGCCGGCTACCAGGCCATCGTGCTT